>NZ_NREN01000019.1:0-7007 GCF_003627915.1 Campylobacter sp. P255 | reverse complement strand
CTATTTTTTTACTTAAATCATCAAAGTCTTTATAGCTTATACTTTTGCCATTAAACTCAACAAAAGCATTTTTATTTCCAAATTTAGTAACGCTTTCTTGTAAAAAATCATTGATGTGGGTTGTCATAGATTTCCTTGAATTTTTTAGTTATAATAGCATAAAAATTAATTTGCAGAAAGAAAATTATGCTTAAAAATGAAACTTATTTCATAGATTCTTGTGATGATGTAGAATTAAATATAAAAAGAGAAAATCAACTCGAATTTAAACTTACATATGATGAAGAAAAAGAAATAGAAGCGATTATATGTATCATACAAGGACTTGGTGCAGATATAAATGACCCGGTGTTAAAATTTAATATGGAATATTTTGCATCAAAATACAATGTAGCGGTTTTAAGTGTTAATTATCATGGTATAGGTAATCGCCCTCAAACAGGTGCTAAGTGGTATTTGGATGATATAGATAAATTAATTTTTGAAGTCAGCGTAAAGACACTTGGTATAAGTATCCCATATGATATACAAAAGCTAAATACATTTGAAGAATTTTATCCGGCTATGGAGTATCTTAACAAACAAATACAGCAAAAAAAAGATGCTTGGGAGCTAGATAGAAAATACTTTTTGGATTTAAGTGTGAGTTTAAAACTTACCAATGATGAATATCAAAATTATGGGATTATGCAAACAATAGATGTTCTTAATGCGTTACTTTATGTGAAAAATAATATCTTTAAAATTTCTAGCCTAAAAACTATAGTAGTTGGAGTGTCGCATGGTGCTTATATGGCCACTTTGTGCGCAAAGCTAGCTCCATGGCTTGTTGATGTTGTTTTAGATAATTCTACTCATGTTACTTTAGATGGTGATGCTTGGAGATATATAGGTTTTGGTAAAGAGGTGGATTATAGTAAATATTTTTGTTTCGGAACTTTCCATTATTTCAATAATATTAGATTTTGTGCTAGTGAAAAAACTTTGTGGACTACTAATAAACATTCTGAATATTATTTTTCTAAAGCGAGAAAATTTATTAGGGAAATTTTAAATAAAGACCATTTGGAAGTTCAAGCGAATTTTCCTAATCCAAAGTATATTATATATTATAGTATTCATGATGAATATGTTCCTTTGGAAGAAAAAGAAGCTTGGATTAATTTATTAAATGAGTTGGGCTTTGAAGCAGAAGTGATTAAAATAAGTAAAGAAGAAGAAATAGATGGAAGATTCATTAAAAATTTAAAACACGGTATGGGGATTCCGATGAAGTCTCTTATTAAAAAGCATTTGCCAGAGATTTTAAAAGGTTCTTTGAAAAATAAAACATGTAAAAAAGAAATTACTTATCAAAGTGATGATTTGATGTATGCTTTTAAAGAACATGATGGTAAAATATTATTAAAAATAACAAAACAAAAAAAGGAAGACAATGGGTAATTTTTTCAATAGTTTACATGATAAAGAATTTATTTTTGCACCGCAATGTTATAAAACTTGCAACGGTGGATGTTGTCATAATATTCATGCGCAATATTTTAGATTTAATAAATCTAGTGCAGTGATTTTACCAATGCTAGAAATCGAATATCTTTCGTTAAAACAAGCTGGAAATACGTATTTGGAAAATGGAAAAGTAAACACATTTGTTTTAAAAAATGGTAAATCTATTAATGCTTATTTTGCAAAATGTGATCTTAATGGACTTTGTAATCCTCATGGTCTTAGACCTTTGATATGCAAGCTTTATCCATATTATCCACAAGTTGATTATGAGGGTAATTTTTTAGGGGTAAAACCATGTGCGTTATTTGATATTTTTTATAAAGATGCTCAAAAACATTACTGTACGATTACTCATAGGAAAAATGATGAGTTTTTAAGAGAATTTGAACAAAACACTCAAGAGTTAAGAAAAGAACCGATAATGATCTTTGTATTTAAAGTGCTTGAAGTGGTAGAAGAAACTCTTAAGCAATATACTTATGATCACTATGGAAAAACAATCTACCTCGAAGAATTAACACATGAAGAGAAATTTGATTTTTTTGCATTTCAAGAGATTAATTCCATGACAATGCAAGCATATAGAAACGAAAAATTTATTGATAAAATTCAAGATATATATGATAATTTAGAAGCAAGATATCAAGAAAAATTTACAAAATATTTTGAAGGTTAAAGAGAAAATATGCTTAAAAATGAAACTTATTTTATAGATTCTTGTGATGATGTAGAGTTAAATATAAAAAGAGAAAGTAAGTTAGAATACAGAATCACTTATGATGATAGTAAAGAAATGAAAGCGATAGTTTTTATCATTGGAGCATATGGTTCAAACGTTGATTTGTCAATTGTTGATTTTGATAGACAATTCATAGCTAAAAAATTTGAAGTAGTGGCTGTAAATGTTTTGTATCATTGTTTTGGATGCAGGATTAATGAAAAAGATAAAAAATATAGTGCAAGATTTTCATATGATGAGTATAATGCAGAGCAACTAAAAAAAACTCTAAAGCAAATGAATTTCGATGTAAGTGGACTTAGTGCTTGGAGTATGGAAAAATACCTTGCATCGCTAGAGGATACCATCGATACTTATAAACTAAAAAATATTTTACCTGATAATTATAAAATGTATGTTACTTCAACTATGGAGCCTTCAAATAATGAGTATCAAAACTATGGAATTATGGCAGCGATTGATCATATTAATGCCTTAAAGGATCTTGTGAAAAGATATCCAGAATTTAAGACGCTACCTAAAATTTACGGAGGAAGATCTTATGGTGGCTATCTTTCTTTGTTGCTGACTAAAATTGCCCCTTGGTATGTTGATGGAGTCATAGATAATTCTGGTGAAGCAATGTTGCTTTTGGGGTACATTATAGGCAAGGATATGGATCATCCTGATGCGTTTTATAGTCATAGAAATTTTCAAGTAGGTGTATTTTTAAAAACCTACTGGAATGCTAATAAAAATTCGCCATATTGTTTCAAAGAGGAAAATTATGAAATAAGAACTCTGCTGAATCAAACACATTTGATTTTACAAGCTGCAAAAAATAAAAATATAATTTATGTAAGTTATCACAGCTCTGAGGATCCATTAACATCTCATGAGTTTAAATCCCAATATATGGATATTTTAAAGACTTTAGGGTACGATGTAAATTTTTGTTTGATTGATAAAAATAATATTGATGGAAAATTTATAAAAAAACTTTCACATGGAGGTGGAATTACCGATAAAGCTTTATTTGGCAAGGAGTTGCCAAAAATGCTTGAAAAATTTAAAGATAAAGAATTTGTAATGCAAGAAAATAGTATAAGCTATCCTTGTAAGGATAAAGTGTTTACCTTTAAGGATAATGGTAGCAAATTTATGCTTGAGATTATATAACCTCCTCAAGCATTTTTTTGATAGTAGAGAAATCTTCAAAATTATCAGGTGTGATGTATTTTGCATCCAAGCTTTTTCCTATAAATTTTTCAATTTCAAGGATCAACTTCATCATATCAATACTATCAATAATATCCTCATCAACCAAGTTAAGACTATTTTGATTTATATCACTTCTGTTGATCGCGTTAAACATATTTTGAATATCGTCAAAACTAACATTCATATTTTTTCCTTATTTGATTTTTTGTATTATCCTTAGTATAATACTTTAAAAATACCATTAAAAGGCTTAAATTGCTTAAAAATGAAGTTTATTTCATAGATTCTTGTGATGATGTAGAGTTAAATATAAAAAGAGAAAGTAAGTTAGAATACAGAATCACTTATGATGATAGTAAAGAAATGAAAGCGATGGTTTTTATCATAGGTGGTTATGGAGCTAATACAAATATACATTTTTTAAAAAGTTACCGAAAAATTTATTGCTAAAAAATTTGATGTAGTAGCTGTAAATGTTTTTTATCATTGTTTTTGCCAAAGAAGATCTGATGTGGAGAAGTATAGTGCAACTACTGTTTTTACAGAAAATGATTTGCCGAATTTAAAATATATGCTCTTGAAAAATTTAATATCAACACCTATGGTTTGAATATACTTAATGCTTGGCAATATTATGAGGTATTAAATCAGACTATTTTGAAACTAAAAATACAAAACATGTTAGATCCAAATTATCAAGCATATTTTACAGCTACTTTTGTTCCGCTAAATAATGAGTATCAAAATTTTGCCATTATGCCTGCCATTGATCATATCAATGCTTTAAAAGATATCGTGAAAAATTATCCTCAATTTAAATTCTTGCCAAAAATTTATGGAGGGGGATCATATGGTGGTTATTTAGCATTGATGTGTGCTAAGATAGCACCTTGGTATGTTGATGGGGTTGTAGATAACTCAGGTGTATCGTTGCCTCATTTACCTCATTTGCTGGGTAGAGAGACGGGTTGTGGTGAGTTTGGGATTATGGGAGAATACTATACTTTATTGTGCTTTGTAAAAAAATTTTGGACTAGAGATGAAAATTCTCCGTATTTTTTAAGCGATGATCATTATATGATAAGAGTTCTTTTAAATTCAAAACATCTAAATTTACAAAGCACAAAAAATCAAAATACAATATTTATCAGTTACCATAGCGCAAAAGATGATGGAGCTCCGATTGAACATAAGGTCAATTTGTATGAAATTTACAATCAACTTGGATTTGATGCTACTTTGCATATTGTGAAAGATGAAAGTGATATAGACGGTAGATATATAAAAAGTTTAGATCATGGTTTAAGAATGACAGATAGAGCTTTGTTTAAAAAAGAATTGCCTATATTGCTTGAAAAGCTAAAAAATAAAACATTTAATATGAGAGAAGATATTTACTTTCAAAGATTTTAAAGAGCGATTTAGACTTGAAATTACACGACTTTGATAAAACCTTGAAATTTATCAAAGTTTATTTTTAGACTGCATGCGTTAAAGGTAATGCCTGTTCCAAAACTTCCAAGGAAAATTTGTTTATCTCCTCCCCCAATGTAAGAGGCTAACTCTAAGGGAAGTTTGTTTATAGTGGTGTTTCCATAATTTTTAAGAATATTATCTTGTGTGAAATGTAAATTTAGTTTTTCATATAGCTTTTGTTTTGAAAAATTATCAGAAGAGTAGATAAAAAATTCATCAAAACTATTTTTTTCTAAATCGAAGTGTTTAAAAAATTCTTGAAAAAATATTGGATAGTTTTGCATAACAAAAGAAAATGCTAGAGTGTTATTGGTTTTTAGTGTATTTGAGCTATTTGGATTAAGTCCACTATAAGACAAAGTTTCTTCTATGCATCGGTTAGAAAAAATTTTTTGTGAAAAACAACTTTTTTCTTCAATGTTGGTATTTTTTTCTATTAAAATCGCGCTTGCGCTATCGCTATTATTTAAAAAAGTTATTTTATCTTTTTGAGCGTCAATTGCTTTGCTTTTTACGCTAGCGCATATTAAAACAGCTTTTTTTATACTTGGTTGATTTAAGGCCAAAAAACTTGAAGCAAACTCTGTAAAAAGCCAGGGCAAAAACCTAACATATCAAAGCATAAAGTGTGGTTACTTAAATTTAAATTTTTATGGATTAAACTAGTGCAAGCTGGAGCTAAATAATCTGGCGTAAAGCTTGTAAAAACTAGTAAATCAATTTCATCTTTGTGGATTATATTTTTTAAGAAAAGTTCTTCTAATGCTTGGGTTGCTAAATCACTCGCATATGTTGACTCACCGCTTACAAAATGATTAAAAATTCCTGAATTTTCCTGCAAAAGTTGATATTTTCTTTCACTTAGACCACAAAGGTTTAATTCTTCTTCTTTGCAGAGCGGATTTTTAGGCAAAATAACACTGATAGCTTTAATAAAATGATTAGTAGTTTCTAAATTCATCGCATTGCTATTTCTAGCATCGCCTTAATGTCTTTGAAGCTTTCAAAATTTTCCGCTTTGATAAAATCTGCCTTTAGTGGTTTTTTATAGTATTTTTCTATTTCAGCTACTAAAGCCATGATGTCAATACTGTCTATAATATCTTCACTAAGTAGGTTGGACATATTTTCATTGATATCCGTTCTATCTATTTTGTTAAAAAAATCTTGTATTTGTTGCATTTTATTCCTTTGGGATTGTTATTTTAGAGTTGTTGCTTAAAAATAAAATTATTTCTAGACGATTTATTTCATAAAATAAAATATCATACATTATATCGCTTATTTTTATTTTAGCTTTAGGGGTTAGACTACCATTATCCATTGATCTTAAAAATCTTTCAATAACTGGAATATCCCAAGAAATATTTAATAAGCCATTGTTGGGTAGTTGATTTATCTTATAAATATTTTTATCTATAGGAATGAAATTTGGTTGAGGAGAGGAATTCTTTATATTTTTTAAGCATTCTTCAAGAGAATTGATGGCTAAATTTTGTTGCATTTGAAGTAGTTTTATAGCTGTTATTGAATTGTTTATTTTTATTTCTTTTTGTAGGATAATATCTCCTGTGTCTATAGTGCAATCAATTTTGTGCCAGGTGATCCCAGTTGTATTTTCTTTGTTCCATATAGCCCATATATGAGCATTTCTTCCTTTATATTTTGGAAGTAGTGAGTTGTGGTAATTGATAATAAAGTTGGATTCAACACACTCTTTTTGAAAAATATAAAAGTTGTTCACACTCAAAATAAGAGAATTGGATTCTCTTTTAAAGAAAGCATCTAACTTGTTTTTTTCTTTTAACTCAATAAATATTATCTCTTGCTTAAAAAAAGAGCAAGCTATCTTTAAGCATTCTTTGGCTACTCTACCTTCGCCTATTAAATAAATTTTTTGAAATATCATGATAATAATCCATATTTACACTTAACATGTTGCTGAGTATGCTATACTCCACTCAAAACCTTCCTATCAATCTTTCCGTTTGCATTTAAAGCAAATTGTTCTACTTTAATAAATTTCTTAGGTATCATATAAGCAGGAAGTTTATCTTTTAAAAAGTTTTTAAGATCTAATTCT
>NZ_NREN01000018.1:0-10375 GCF_003627915.1 Campylobacter sp. P255 | reverse complement strand
CTACATCTTTAAATGGAGAATTTCTAGCACTCATCATTTTTTCATCTGCTAGAATAATCTCTTTATCAAATTCTTCACTTAGAAGTTCTTCTAGATCAGCAACCAAGCTAACTAGGGCTAGAGAGTCCAAAAACAACTGCGTTTTAGAGTGTACAATCTTCAATTCTGGTATTTCATCAGACAAATTCTCCAATGCATGTAATATAATTTTTTCAACTCTAGTTTTCATAATCATTCCTTAAGTTCTACTGTTTTGCTACAATATTTATCGAAATATAACATAAAACATCTATTTATCTGTTTAAATTAATTATGTATTTAGAAAAATATAATATTAAATGTAATAAAAATATCACCAAATACAATAAGGATAAAATAAAATGAGCTTTTACAAAAAGAAAAAAAATCTTTGTATTATTCCTGCGCGTGGTGGTTCAAAAAGAATTCCCAGAAAAAATATCATTGATTTTCTAGGAAAACCTTTGATTGCTTATAGTATAGAAAGTGCTTTAAATTCAGGTGTTTTTGATGATGTGATCATTTCAAGTGATGATGATGAAATTATCAATGTGGCTTTAAAATATGGTGTAAAAGCTCCTTTTGTACGCAAAAAAGAACTAAGTGATGATTATGCAAGCTCAACTGCTGTGATTCAAGATGCTATCATTACTCTAGAAAAACAAGGTCAATTTTATGAAAACGTGTGCTGTTTGTATGCTACCGCACCACTTATAGATGAGTTTATCTTGCAAAAAGCCTTTGAGCAATTTATTCAAGAAGAATGTAAATTTTTATTTTCAGCTTGTGAGTTTGACTACCCTATACAAAGAAGTTTTTACCTTGATAAGCAAAATAAAGTTTATATGTTTAATGAATCAAACTACCATAAACGCTCACAAGATCTTACCAAGGCTTATCATGATGGTGGTGCATTTTACTTTGGCAAAAAAGAAGCATGGCTAGAAGAAGATTTTATGTTTAAACCTCACTCTAAAGCTTTTTTGCTCCCTAGAAATAAAATTTGTGATATCGATACTTTTGAAGACTTAGAATTTGCTAAAATACTGTATCAATTTAACAAACAAAGCACCTTTTAATTCTTAGTTGTGCTTTAGATTATATCTCAATTCAAAAAATCTATACACCAGATCAAATATAAACAAAAAACTAAGTAAATAGCAAATTAAATAAAAAATATTAAAAATTAAGCCAATGCTTATCAAAATCACCAATAAGGTAGCATCAATTCCAAGTAAAAATCCTCTATCTAAAAAGTATTTTTTAATTCCAAAGCGTTTAATATTTTTAACTTTTCTTAAATTTTTTAATATATAATGAGGACAAATTGTCCTATGTAAATTCATACAAATAATCACCAAGCAACACTCAAAAAAACTAATATAAGATGCAGTATATGCTATAATAAAAACTCCATTAAAACCAATATGATCTACAACTTTATCCAAATAACTCCCAAATTGCGAACGTAAATCTTTATATCTTGCCAGCATCCCATCTAAACAATCTAGCATGCAATAAAAAAAATACAAGATGCCCGCTAAAACAGTATAATGATTGCAGATGGCAACAAAAGATATAACAATTAAAACCAAAGAAGATATAGTAATTTGATTTGGTATTATTGATGTTTTTGAAATTGGTATTAGAATATACCTTTGCAACAACAAAACTCTTATAATATATTCAGTAGGGTAGTAAGACATTTCAAGTCTTTGTTTTTTTTTTAACTTTTCATCTAAATTCATATTTATTCCGATTATTATTTTAATACAATATAAAATTATACCACAATAATCACTAGTTTAATTATCTTAACAACTAGTTCTCTAAGACATAAGCTTTTTCTTGTTTATTTTAAAGTATAATAATAATTATCTATACAATACAAGGAGCAGCTTATGCTACAAAAAAACATTAAAAGCATAAAAACTAAACTGGGTCAAACTTTATCATCAATTAAAAAAACTAAATATCAAGTTATTCAAGGCAATGATAATTTAGATATTAATTTTTTAAACACTCAAGATAACACCTTAATTTACAAAAATCCTTTGGATGAATTAAATACCATATTAAAAACTTACAATGAAAAATACCGTTTATATCCTGTATTGTATTTTTTTGGTTTTGGTAATGGAATTTTATACAAAGCCCTTTTGCAAAATCCTCACCATAAAGTGATCATAGTTTTTGAAAAAGATTTAGAAATCATCCATACAGCCTTTAGTATAATAGATTTTAGCAAAGAACTACAAGAAGCTAAATTAGTGATTGCTGATGTAAACTGTCTAGATACAATGAGCTATGAACTAATGTGTAGACAACAACCTATGCTTAATTTTGCAAGAACTTATTTTTTAGAATTGCATTCTGATTACTACGAAAGATATCACGAAAACATATTAACAGTTAATAATAATCTAATCGAACATCTTAAAAAAGCTGTATTAAAATACGGCAACTTACCTCTTGATGCATTGCAAGGCATAGAACAATACACCCATAATCTTCCTAAAATGTTAAGTCATCCAAGCTACAAAGAGCTTTTAAAAAAAAGAAAAAATCTAAGCGATACAGCTATAATTGTCTCTACTGGACCTAGTCTCTCTAAACAACTTCCTATATTAAAACAATATACCAACAAAGCAACAATATTTTGTGCTGATAGCGCTTATCCTATTCTAGCTAAACACAATATCAAGCCTGATTATGTAATGTCTTTAGAAAGGATACCTTTAACTAGTGAATACTTTAATAATAATTTTGGTGATTTTGACAAAAATATTATTTTTGCTATAAAATCATACACTCATCCAAAAACCACACAATATCTAGAAAATAACAATAGAAACTACATGCTAATTTCTCCTACTGATGCTAAATTTATATACTTTACACAATTACATGCCTACGGGTATCTTGGAACAGGTTGGAGTGTGGCAAATATGGCTTTCAACCTAGCATTTAATTTGGGACATAAAAACATCATTTTGATTGGACAAGATTTAGCTTATAGCGAAAGCGGTATATCCCACTCGAGTGATTATACCTATCTTACAGATAGCCATA
Organism: Campylobacter sp. P255; assembly: GCF_003627915.1. Lineage (NCBI taxonomy): Bacteria > Pseudomonadati > Campylobacterota > Epsilonproteobacteria > Campylobacterales > Campylobacteraceae > Campylobacter > Campylobacter sp. P255. Next base: position 7,285 of record NZ_NREN01000018.1, on the reverse strand, counting down.
TCACACAAAAACCATACAAAAGAGATTTTGGAAAATACGAATGTGAAGCCTATGGCGGAAATGGGGTTGTGCAAAGCTCTTTTGTGTGGACTTTATTTAGACAAAATTTTGAAAGTGATATTGCGCATTCAAATCACCATGGAATTAAAATTTACAACTGTACCGAAGGTGGAGCTAGAATCAAAGGTGCTATAGAAAAACCTTTTAAAGAAATATGCGAAGAGCTATTAACAAAAGAGCTAGATAAGCCTTTTACGCCTTTAGAAAAACCAACCTTAAACAAACAAATCGAACTTATGCTTAAAGCACATACCAAGATAAAAAAGAGTATTTCAAATTGCCATGTTTTAAATAACATCGTCGAAAACCGCTTATCTCACCTAAAATGGTCTTATCAAAATGTCCACTCCAAAGAAAATATAGAAGACATAATTAAAGAAATAGATGAAATCAAACTCTATATAGAAGAACTAAAAAATATGAAAGAACTACACGAAACCCTAAGCCCACTACTTGCCCAGTTTGAATTTAACCTAGCTAAAATTTACGTTCTTAACCCTATCAATGAAGATGACGTGTATAACAAATCACTCTTGTGGATTAAAGAACATATTGATTGGCTTGAATTAATCATCGCTCACATAAAAGCCCATGAACAAGCTTTGTGTAGGGGTATAATTCCTTTGCAAGAAGCTATTGTAGAAAAAGGATATGGTCACAAAATAAAATGAAAGTTCTTTTTAGAAGCGATAGTTCTAGCACCATAGGACATGGACATATTAAAAGAGATCTTTTACTAGCCAAACAATACCAAGATGTTGCTTTTGCTTGTTTACCACTAAAAGGCTCTTTGATAGATGAAATTCCTTACCCTGTGTATGAGCTAGCTAGTGCTAGCATATACGAACTCATCAATCTCATCAAAAAAGAAAAATTTGATCTTTTAATCATCGATCATTATGAGATCACCGCCGATGATGAAAAACTTATCAAGTTGGAAACAGGGGTGAAAATTCTAAGCTTTGATGATGAAATTAAAGAACATTTTTGCGATATCTTGTTAAATGTCAATGCCTATGCCAAAGAAAGTGACTATGAAAATTTAGTACCAAAATACTGTGAGTTAAGGTGTGGTTTTTCTTATGCTCTAATACGCGATGAGTTTTATGAGGAAAGTAAAATAAAAAGAGAGAAAATTTATGATTACTTTATTTGCATTGGCGGGAGTGATCCAAAAAACATCTCCTTAAATGTTGCAAATAAACTCAACCAAAACAAAACCATCATCATAGCAACCACAAGGGCAAATTCACATATAAAGTCTTTGCAAAAATTAAGCCAAAAAAACCCTAACATACAAATTCTCATAGACTGTCCCAATCTTGCAAGATTAATGAACGAAAGCAAAAAGCTTATCATTAGTGCAAGTTCATTAGTCAATGAAGCTTTAATTTTAAAAGCAAATTTTAAAGCTATAGCTTATGCTAAAAACCAAGAAAAACTTGCAATATGGCTTGCGAAAAAAGGCTATGAAGTGGAGAATCTGATATGATAATTTTAAAAGATTTCATTCATCTGAATCAAGAAGAAATAAAACTTGTTTTAAAATGGCGTAATGATGAGAACGTAGCTAAATTTATGAAAACAAAAAACATCGGTTTAAAAGAACATTTGAAATTTTTATCACAACTCAAGCTAGACAATACTAAAAAATATTTTTTAGTTTATGATGATGAAAATATCATAGGCGTAATTGATTTTATCAATATAACCAACCATTCATGTGAATTTGGGCTTTATGGTATACAAAAAGGAGTAGGTGAACTTTTAATGCAAGAAGTTAAAAACTATGCTTTTAATGTTTTAAAAGTTCAAACTCTAAACGCTTGTGTTTTTAAAGAAAACACAAAAGCTTTAAAATTATATCTAAAACATTCTCCTGTAAATATAGTAAAGCATAAAACAATGCTTTATTTGAAATATATACAAAAATCCATTATTGAGAAATTATCTTCTGTTAATTTTAATTGGCACAATGAACTAATAAACTACGAAATATATAGTAAAAATATCATTTTTAACTTTATGCATAATGAAAATATTATTTTGAAAAATTTTGCCAATCTAAATCACAAAGAAAAAGAAAAGATTAGATTATATAGAAATCGCCCTGAAGTGAAAAAATATTTATACCAAAAACACTATATTGCTAAATATGAACACAAAAATTTTATAAAAAAACTAAAAAAAAATACTGCTAAAAGTTATTATTGTGTAATTTACAATAAACATATCTTAGGAAGTATCAACTTTGAAATTATTTCCGATGATACCATAGAGTTTGGCTTTTATGCAAATCCTTTTTCTAAAATTTCAGGATTAGGTAGAATTTTAGAACATATCAGTATTTATTATGCTTTTAAAATAAAAAATTATTCATTTCTTCAACTACAAGTATTTGATAACAATATATTTGTTACCAATTTACATAAAATATTTAATTTTAATATAATTAAGCAATTTGAATTTCAAAATGAAACTATCTTAAAAATGCAACTAAAAAAGTCTGACTGCAAAACCATTTTTTAGCAAACAGTTTTTGATGTCATTTGGTGTATATTGACTAAAATGAAAGATAAAAGCACCAGCAAGTGCGTTTGCACCTAGTTTTATAGCTTCTACTCCATCTTGAGGTTTAGAAAGTCCACCGTTAATAACAAGTGGAATTTTTAACTTATCTTGAAAATACTTCAGTAATTCCAAGTCATACCCCAAAGCACTTCCCTCTTTATCAACACTTGTTAAAAGTATCTCCCCTGCTCCTAAAGCTTCATACTTAAGTGCAAGCTCTAGCGGATCTATATCTAAGATTTCATCATTGAAAACTTTAAAACAACCCTTATCTTTTTTAACATCAATAGAACACACCACACAAGAACTTCCAAAAGTATTTGCTGCCTCTTTGATAAAATTTGGATCATGTAAAGCTATGGAGTTTATACTAACTTTATCCGCACCTATATCTAAAACCTTTCTAATATCTTCTAAAGTTCTAATCCCACCTCCAATTGTCAAAGGCATAAAGCATTCATTAGCTATATCCTCCAAGCTCTCAAAATCTATCTTGCCGTTTTTGTTTATATCCAAAACGATCAACTCATCTACATTTCTAGCATTATATATCCTAGCAGTACTAACCATATGCCCTATAGTCCTAAATGAAGCAAAGCCGATACTTTTAACTAATTGATGATCTTTTAGCAACACACAAGGAATAATTCTAGTTTTAAGCATACTAAGCCTTTAAATTTGCAAAATTTTCCAAAAGTTTTAGACCAACACTTTGACTTTTTTCAGGATGAAACTGCACAGCAAAAATATTCTCTTTTTCAAAACTCGCACAAAATGGCTTTTCATACTCACAAAAAGAAGTTTCTATATTTTCCAAACACTCTACATAATAAGAATGCACAAAATAAAAATCGCTTTTTTCTAAAATTCCATCAAAAAGCCTACTTTTGTTGCTACCAAATCGCAAATCATCCCAACCACTGTGCAATAATTTTTCTTTACTTAAATCAAATTTCAAAACATTTGCATGAACAAAGCCAAGTCCATTGCATTCTCCGCCCTCATATCCCTTGCTAGCAAAAAGCTGCATACCTAGGCAAATTCCCAAAATGGGTTTTTTTTCTTGCAAAACGCATTCTTTTAAAACTTCATCTAAAGCAAGTTTTTTTAGATTTTTCATGCCTTGTTTAAAAGATCCAACACCTGGCAATACAAGCTTAGAAGCATTTTTTATATCTTCTTTTTTAGAACTTACAATCACTTTATGACCGATTTTTTCAAAAGCTTTCAAGACAGACTTGAAATTACCAAGATGATAATCCACAATGCAAATCATTTTAAAACAAACTCATCTTTTTTTATCAAAGACCCATCGCTATCTCTTAAAAATTTACCATTTTCATCACGTTTAAAAATTTTTTTATTAGTGTAAGAATCTACAATTTTTTCAAATTCTTGCTCACTAAATCCGCTAAATTCTAAGTATTTTTTGATAGCTTTTTTAGGTGGCTTTCCATCGTATTTATTCACAAGCCTTACGCCTTCTTCACGGCTAATATACCCAAGCCTTATGTCCAAACATGCATTATCAGTTGCTCTTCCAAAACCATATTTGCAGTATTTTAAATAATCATGTACATGATTGGAATAACAATCTAAATTTTCGAAATTCTCATAAGTAGTTTCAACTGGTTTTGTGCTAGTTTTAAAACCATTTTCTTGAGATACCTTTAAGTTATACTTATAATCCCATTTAAAATAATACCCCAAAAACAACCCTGTAACTCCAACTCTTTGAAGCTCTTCATCGCTCGGATAAGTGTAAAAATACAAATCCTTCTCGCTAATACCATCAACACCGATCATATCAGAAATTCTATTACCCAAAAGCCCACCAAATTCTTCAAGCCATTCCCTACCTAAAGTATTTTTTTCTTTAGAACTAGCTGGACCACCATACTCAATCTGAGGACTTTCACCCCAAATAATCAAAGGAATACCAAAGGCAACTGCCACTTTTGGCACACAAGTAAAAATTCCTAAGTGATTTTGCCATTCATTATCCCCTGTTCTTATAAAAGCTTCTTTAGCTAATTTTTTATACACCAAAGGATTTCTTTTGATATGGATTAAATCTACTCCAAGTTGATTTAAATTTTTTAAATTTTTTTTACCTATTTTAGTAGGGATAGTTGGCTCAAAACACACACAAAGAGGATTTAGCCCAAGCTCAAGGCATTTTAACACTTGAAAAGTAGAGTCCTTACCGCCACTAACCCCTATCACGCAGTCATATACTGGGTGCGTTTTGTATTTTTTAACAAGATTTAAAAATTCTTCTTCTCTTTTTTTCCAATCTATTTCTTGATTTTTCGCTTCTTGAGAACGACAAGCATCGCAAACCCCCTCATCATCAAAATGCAAATCAGGTTTAGTATCTGGCATTACACATTTTTTACAAAATTTCATTTTTACTCCAAAAATATCATAAACTTTATTAAATCGACTATGATTATATTTTCTAAAGCTAAATAAATTTTATTTTGTTACAATGTTTTTATTTGCAAAAAGGCTAATCATGGATTTAACTTTGCTTCCTTATATGATTATAGGAATTTTTTCAGGTATGGCTTCAGGGGTTTTTGGTATAGGCGGTGGAATGATCATTGTCCCTTTTATGCTTACTTTAGGACTAAGCTCCCACCATGCTGTGGCAATTTCAGTCGTGCAAATGATCTTTGCTTCTGTTTTTGGGTCTTATATAAACTATAAAAAGAAAAATTTAATCTTAAAAGATGGACTTATCATAGGCTTTGGAGGCTTTTTAGGTGCGATGTTTAGCGGGGTATTGCTTTCGTATTTTTCAGATATTACACTCACAAGCGTATTTTTATGTGTGAGTATTGTTTTCTTTTTAAAATTTGCTTTTAATCAAAAAAGCACCGTAAGCAACATTCAACACACAAATATTTTAAAAAATTTTATTTTATTAGTATGCGGTATGTTTACAGGTATTTTTGCTATTTCTTTGGGTATTGGCGGCGGTCTTTTGATCACCCCAATTTTGGCATATTTTTTAGGATATGACACCAAAAAAGTAGTTCCTCTTAGCTTATTTTTTGTTATATTTGCTTCCATTTCAGGCATTAGTTCTTTTGTATACAATGATATTATTGATGAGGAGGTTTTGCACAATGGAACCTTAGTGGGTATTAGCTCTATGCTAGGAGTTTATCTTGGTATTAAAATCATGGAAAAACTCAACCTCAATTCTCACCGCATAGCACTTTTAGGTATTTATACGCTTTCGATTAGCATGACTATTTTTAGTTTACTTAAAAAACTAAATTTATTTTAGTCTATCGGCAAATTTTTGCCTATTAGAAGTATAAACAAAACTTAGCACTTCCGCCACTGCTTTAAAAAGCTCTGGTGGGATAAGATCATTAACTTCACAAGCCTTATAAAGCTCTCTTGCTAAAGGAGGATTTTCATAAATCATTACATTATACTCATATGCCATATCTTTAATACGCAAAGCCAAAAAGTCCACCCCTTTTGCCAAAACCTTTGGCGCAGCCTCCTTAGAATTATCATAACGCAAGGCAACCGCATAGTGCGTAGGATTGGTGATCACTACATCAGCACTAGCAACATCTTGCACCATTCTACGTCTTGCTGCTTCCATTTGCAAGCGACGAATTCTACTTTTTACCAAAGGATCCCCTTCGCTTTGTTTAAATTCATCCTTGATTTCTTGCTTACTCATACGTAAATTTTTAAAGTACTGATACCTTACTAAAAGCACATCTAAAAGACCTATAATCAAAAAAGCTATAATAACAACCGCAGCAAGTATGATAGCCTTATCCCTTAACCATAAAAGTTGCGGATAAATCGTATAAAGCTCTACTCTTGGCAACTCTTGCATAAATTGCAATAAAAACACAAACGCTATACCAAAAACAACCCCAACCTTGAGTATGATTTTTAAAGCATCGATAATTTTCTTTAAAGAAAAAAGATTTTTAAGACCATTAATGGGATTAATTTTATTAAAATTTGGTGTAATAGGTTTAGTTGTAAAAATAAACCCAAATTGCATTAAGTTTCCAAGCACCCCTGCCACCATAATCGTTAAAGTGATAGGTAAAACCATAATAAACATTTCAATAACTGTTTTTATAATGATTTTTTGTAAAATTTTTATGTCTAGCTCAATACCTATAAAACTTTGATAAAACCTGTACAAACCACTAATTCTTTCGCCCATAAAAGGCAACATAAACAACACCACAAAAACCGCTATAACGAGTACAGCCACAGCGGATGCATCTTGACTTTTTGGGACATTACCCTCATTACGCGCATCTTCTATTTTTTTGGACGTGGGCTCTTCTGTTTTTTCTTGATCATCAGCAGCCATAAAAAAACCTTATAAGAATTTAAAGCAAGATTATATCATTTAATCCAAGTATCTACAAATTTCATACTTGGATTAAAAATTATTTTAACGATTAAAATCTTTTCTTTCTAGCATCTTCTAAGATATCATTAGCTATCTTATTAACATTATCAGATATAGCCGCACTATCTTTAGCTATTTTTAGATTTTCTTGTGTTACGCTATCAATTTGAGCTACAGCATCATTAATTTGAGTAATACCTGTAGTTTGTTCTTTAATACTTTCACCCATTTCATTGATAGATTGAA
>NZ_NREN01000017.1:0-12146 GCF_003627915.1 Campylobacter sp. P255 | reverse complement strand
CAATTAAACTTGGATTTGATTTAACTGCATTGGCAATATTAACACTTAGATCATTTTTAGTAAGCATTCTTCCTTCATCTTCATGAAAAATTATCATTCCCTCTTTATCATAAACCGCAGCATAAGAGCTTTGAGACTTACCCATTACAAGTACATCTTTTGCAAAAGTATGGAGGTTATAATCTCCACCAACTACAGCCAAAAGTTTACCATTTACATATATTGGAGCAGTGTAAGAAATGGTTATAGAATCATCTTCTATACTCTTATAAGGATCAGACACCACAAGTTTACCTGCAGCAGTTGCTTCTTTGTACCATGATCTTGATCTTGCATCAAATCCTGTCTCAGGACTTCTAACAACTTCATTAGACTGATATAATTTACCATCATCGTTAAATCCAAGATAAACTACATTAAAACCAGCAGCATCTTTTACCGTCCCTAAGATGTCAAATAATTCTGAAGAGGATACTCTAGGGTTTTTTTCTACGAATTTAACGATAGACTGTATAGCGTCTCTTTTTGCGCTAGAGTATATGTTGTACGCTGAGTTAACATCAAACATTGTCTTTTTTTGGATTTCTTCTAGATAATGTCTAGTGTTTTCCTTAGAATTGAAATAATTGATCACGTTAACTACGATCAATATAATAGCTATTAAAAAACAAGCTACCATGGTCAGTTTATTCGATAAACTGTTGACTTTGAACATTTGTGCTCTCCTTAGTTTAATTATTGCTGTATTTTACTGCTGATAAAATTAGAAAAAAATAAAATCCCACTGATATGAGATAAAAAATAATACAAGATATTTTTTATTTAAATTTAAGTTTTTTTCTGTATAATTTCGACTTATCATTATTTTAAGCGGGAATAGCTCAGGGGTAGAGCACAACCTTGCCAAGGTTGGGGTCGCGAGTTCGAATCTCGTTTCCCGCTCCATTTATCACCCGCCCGGGTGGTGGAATTGGTAGACACAAGGGACTTAAAATCCCTCGGAATTTTTCTTCCGTGCCGGTTCAAGTCCGGCCTCGGGCACCACTTTTTGGTAACTCAAGGCGACATAGCCAAGCGGTAAGGCATGGGCCTGCAAAGCCTTGATCTCCGGTTCGAATCCGGATGTCGCCTCCAATGCGATGTTAATACTTGATATACTTTATACTGTTACTCGGGAGATGGCTGAGTGGTCGAAAGCGGCGGTCTTGAAAACCGTTGAGGGTCACACCTCCAGGGGTTCGAATCCCTTTCTCCCGGCCACTTTTAAACTTTACTTGCCTAATTTATAGTTTATCATTTAATTTAATACCAAGGTTTCTTATAAAATAAAGCGCTTTTTTAATCTAATCTTTTTATCGCTGTGTTAAGTTGGTGTATATAAAATGGGCATTGAAGTATATTTTTTCTATCAATGCTCATGTTTTTTAAGTGTATCGTTTTTAAGATATTTTTAGAATAGTTGGGGTTTTGCTGATCGATCTTATGTGTTTTTTTGGTGTGATGTATTGTATGATAGCTGAAAATGGCGTATTATCGCAATGTGGTAGGGGTTGTTTTTGGTTTTTTATGTATTTGTTTTGTAGGTGTCGCTTCTTTTGCAAATTTCATTAGATAGGCATTAAAAAATTTTGCTTATATGGTTTGGATATGGTGGCGTAGAGATTGTCCACAGGGATATTAGAAACCATATTACAAAAGAAAACGAATAGTGCTAATTTTAGCACTACTGCAGTATAGCACCACTGCTTGCGTTGGTAACAAGCTTTTGATACATTTTAAGCCATCTTGAATGAACCTGTTTGCAAGGCATTTTGAAAGTTGCTTTGCGTTTAGCGATTTCATCTTGGGTTAAATTTGCATGAATGCTATAAGTGTCTACATCAATTTCTATTTCATCGCCATCTTCTAAAAGCGCTATAAGTCCTCCTTCTGCAGCTTCTGGTGAGATGTGTCCTATACTAAGTCCTCTTGTAGCACCACTAAAACGCCCATCGGTAATGAGCGCAACTTTAGCGCCAAGTCCCATGCCAGTGAGTAAAGAAGTTGGGCTAAGCATTTCTTGCATACCAGGGCCGCCTTTTGGTCCTTCATAACGTATTACACATACATCACCTTCTTTAACTTTGCCCTTTATAATACCCTTAATTGCTTCTTCTTGAGAGTTAAAGCAAACCGCTTTGCCCTTGAATTTGCGTTCACCCATAATACCTGCTGTTTTTATCACACAACCTTGCTCGGCTAAATTTCCAAAAAGTATAGCAAGCCCACCTACATTAGAATAAGCATTGTTGATTTTTCTTATAATGTTTTCATCTTTAATGCTAGCATTTTCAATACGTTCTTTTAATGTTTTTCCGTTGATATCTAATGTATCAAGTTCTAAAATATGTCCAGGCTTTTTGGCTATTTCTGCCATGACCGCACTTACCCCACCTGCTTTGTGGATATCTTCCATGTAAACAGTATTTAAAGATGGGGCGATTTTAGCTATATGGGCCACATTGGCACTAATGTGGTTGAGTTCTTTTATGTCTAATTCAACACCTGCTTCATAAGCAATGGCAAGCATATGTAAGATGGTATTGGAGCTTCCACCCATTGCCATATCTACGACTAGGGCATTGTTGATAGATTTTTTGGTGATAATATTGCGAATTTTAAAACGCTCATCTAGGGCGATTTCGCAAATTCTACGCGCAGCCTTTCTTAAAAGTTCTTCTCTTTCTTTGCTAAGTGCTAAAATCGTTCCATTACCTTCTAGTGCTATACCCATAGCTTCACACAAGGTATTCATAGAATTAGCAGTAAACATACCCGAGCAAGATCCACCACTTGGACAAGCTTTACATTCTATGTCTTTTAGATCATCTTCATCGATTTTATTTGCCTCATAAGCTCCCACTGCTTCAAAAACCGAGCTAAGGCTGATTTTTTCTCCATGTTTGTTTATGCCCGCTTTCATAGGACCACCACTCACAAAAATGGTTGGTACATTTACCCTTAAAGCTCCCATGAGCATACCTGGAGTGATTTTATCGCAATTTGGGATACAAATTAACGCATCAAGTTGATGAGCATTCATTACCGTTTCAATAGAATTTGCAATGATTTCACGACTTGGTAGAGAATAAAGCATGCCATCATGCCCCATAGCTATACCATCATCTACGCCTATGGTGTTAAATTCAAAAGGAATACAACCATTTTTACGAATTTCATCTTTAATGATCTTTGCGTATTCGTTTAAGAAAAAATGTCCCGGAATGATATCTATATAGCTATTTGCAACACCTATAAAAGGTTTGTCAAAATCCTCATCGTTTAAGCCACATGCTCTAAGCAAAGAGCGATTAGGCGCTTTTAGATGTCCTTTTTTGATCGCATCACTTCTCATTTGTATCCTTTTTTAAAGTAAAAACTATCATTTTATGCTTTTATTTTGCAATTTTTGCTTAAATTTTGTCAACTTAAAAGGTATTTTAAAGAAAATTATTTAAAATGTGCAATTATTTTGATTTAAGGAATGTAATGCTTTTAACTAATCCGGTTTTTGTAGGCGTTGTATTGATGACGCTTTTGTGTTTTTTTAGATTCAATGTTTTGCTTAGTGTTTTACTTTCAGGGCTTTTTGTAGGTGTTTGGTCTAAATTTATGCATATGGAGCATTTGAGTTTAGTGGAATTTTTTACTCAACTTCCACAAGCGATGATGGATTCTATGAAAGTTTTAATCGATGGCATGCAAGGAAATTTGCAAACAGCGCTAAGTTATATTTTGCTTGGAGCAGTAGCAGCGGCTATATCTAAAACTAATCTTACTGCTTATTTGATCAAGATAGTTTCGCATTATATTTCACACAAAAAATACTTGCTTATACTTTCTTTGGCGTTGATTGCCTGTTTTTCACAAAATTTAGTTCCTATTCATGTGGCTTTTGTGCCTTTGTTGATACCACCTTTATTAAAGCTTTTTAATAAACTAAAAATAGACCGTAGAGCCATAGCTTGTGCTTTAACCTTTGGTCTTACCACACCTTATATGGTAGTGCCTTTAGGGTTTGGACTTATTTTCCAAACCCTGCTTGTAGATAATCTAAACTCTAATGGAGTGCAAATTAGCTTAGGAGAAGTTTCTCAAACAATGGCTTTTGCGGCAATTTGTATGTTAGTTGGCTTGTTTTTGGCTGTATTTGTATTTTATGCTAAACCAAGAGAGTATCAAGAAGAACAAATTGCAAAAATGGATTTTGAAAATTTAAAAATGAGTAAAAAAGAATGGGGTGTTTTGGCGGGTCTTGGTTTGACTTTGATTTTGCAAATTCTAACTCATAATCTACCTTTATCAGGACTTTTGGGTTTTGTTTTGATGGTGATTTTAGGCGGAGTAGAGTATAACAAGGTTAATCTTGTCTTTGATGATGGACTTAAGATTATGGGTTATATCGCCTTTGTGATGTTGGTTGCTTCGGGATATGGAGAGGTTTTAAAGCAAAGCGGTGGCATAGCCGAGCTTGTAAAAACAAGTGTGCCATTTATGGAGCAAAGCCACTTTTTGGCTATTTTTATTATGTTGGCGATTGGACTTTTGATCACCATAGGTATAGGAAGTTCGTTTGGGACTATTCCTATCATTGCTGCTTTGTTTTGTCCTATATGTTTAGAGCTTGGCTTTTCTCCAGCGGCGATTATTTTTATCATCGGTGTTGCTGGAGCTTTAGGCGATGCAGGATCGCCTGCTAGTGAAACAACTTTAGGAGTGAGTGTGGGGCTTAGCGCGGATAAACAAGGCGATCATATCAAAGATACTTGTATACCAACCTTTGTATGTTTTAACGGTTCTTTGCTGATTTTGGGTAGCATTATAGCTTTTTGCTTGCTTTAACTAGCTAAAAGCCTTTTTAGGCTTTTAGCATATGTTTCCATTTTTCATATTCGCTAAAATAATTCAAGTTGATAAATTCTTCTTCGTTTTCAAAGTTAATCAATTCTGCCTTCATCTGCGAACAAAAAAGAGCTAGTTTGTGGTTGTTCTCTTGTGCAAACTGCAAGCTTTGTTTAAGCACTCTAGTGTGGTAAAAACCACATAAATAATGCTTGTGTTCTTTTGTACTTGCAAGAAGTATGTTTTGTGATTTTAGTTGATGAAAAAGCGTATAGATACTTTTTTGGCTTATATTGGGAGTATCTACACTTAGGATAAACACATAAGTATTTTGAAAATGTTTCAATATAGAATTTAAAGCTACAAGTGGAGAGTAAATATCAGGATTATCATCTAAAATGAGTGCGAGGTTTTGTTGGTGAAATTTATCTTCTTTTGTACTAATAAAAACATGAGTAAAAATTTCTAGCATTTTTTCATACTGATAAAGAGTTAGATTACGATCATCTACTTGTAGTAAGCTTTTGTCTTCTCCCATGCGTGAAGATTTTCCACCACACAAGATCACGCAAGGATAAGGAATTTTTTCATTCATAAAAAACCTCTATAAATTCATCAAAATATTTTATAATACATTTATGAAATATACAGATTTAATACAAATAAAAGATTATTTTCAGCAGTTTCAAAGGGTAAATTACCTCAAACGCCTTGATGATAATATCTTAGAGCTTAGCTTAGATCATCGTGTTTTTATTATTGATTTAAGTCGTGGCAAAAGTGGAATTTATCAAGACAAAATTCAAGCAAAAACCTACAATGCTCCTTTTGACTTTATGTTAAAGAAGTATTTTTCTAATGCCAAAATACTAAATTTAAAAGTGCTAGAAAATAACCGAATTTTGCTTTTTGAAGTTTTATCAGAAAAATCCTATAAAGCTTATGGAGCAAGGATATATTTTGAATTTACAGGAAAAAATACCAATGCCATCATTACCGATACTAGTGATGTTATTATAGAAGCTTTACGCCACATAGACAAAAGCTACCGCATTGTGAAGATCGGTGAAAAACTCCAGCCTTTAAAAGCTTATGAAATCAAAGAAGAAATGATCAAAATCAATGATTTTGCTAGTTATTTTCAAGAACTTGCTAAGCAACTACAACAAAATCGCTTAAAAGACATCAAAGAAAACAAACTTCTTAATATCGATAAAAAAATTCTAAATCTTAAAGAAAGTATAGAAAATTTAGAACAAGAAGATACTTTGCTTGAAAAAGCACAAAATTTAAGTCAAAAAGCAGATGTTTTGTTTGCGAATTTAAATTCTTTAAAAGACTACCAAAGAGACTTTACTTTGCATGGTTTTAACGCAGAAGAGTTGGTTTTCAAACTCGAAGATACACCTAAAAACAGTGCTAATGAATTTTATAAAATTGCTAAAAAATTAAAACAAAAAGCTAAAAATATCAACATAGAAAGAGAAATTCTAAGCGAAAAGCTTGATTTTTTGATCAATCTTAAAGATTTGATTGTTAAAAGCACATCATTGCGTGAGTTAGAAGTGCTAATGCCTAAAAAAACTAAAAAAACTAAAAAAGAAGAACTTAACGCAGGAGTGAGTAGTTTTTACTTTGATGAGTTTAAAATCAGTGTAGGTCGCAATGAAAAAGCCAACGAATACTTGCTTAAAATGGCAAAAAAAGATGATGTTTGGTTTCACGTGAAAGATTATCCTAGTGCGCATGTGATCATCACTTCAAATAAATTAAAAATAAGTCAATTAGTGCTAGAATTTGCCGCAAAGCTTTGCGTGGAATTTTCTAAATTAAGCCCTGGGGTTTATTTGGTCGATTATACAAGCAAGAATTTTGTTAAAATGAGAGAAAAGGCTTTTGTAAATTATACAAATTATAAGACTATAAGCATTTTAAAGGAGTAAATATGCCTATAAGTCCCATAGGTGGCATTCATTTTGCCAACCAAAATGCACCGGTACATTCAGTGCAAGCTAGTAACGAATTAGCCAAGGATTCTTTTGCAAATGTGGTAAACATGAGCGAGTTTCAAGCCAAAGAAAAAACCATAGAAAAGCTTGAAAAAGTAGGCGAAAGCCATGAAGTGAGTGATGAGATCAAAGAAAGACAAGAAGAAGAGAAAAAACACTCCAAGCAAAGACAAAAAGAAGAAGAGCAAGAGGAAGAAGAACAAGAGGAGAATTCTCAAAAAAGCAGCCATTTGCTTGATCTAAGTATATAAAAAGGAAGATGATGTTTTCAAAGACAAGAATTTTAAGTGCAGCTGTTATGATAGCTGCCATAGTTATTATAGCCTTGGTCGATAATTTTTTTATCAATTTTGCTATTTTTGGTGTTTTGCTATTTTTGGCATTTAACGAAGCTAAAGCAATGTTTAAAAGCAAATACGCAAGCGTTTTTGTTGCCTTGTGTATTTTCATTATAGGGGCATTTTTAGACAAGCCATTTTTTATAGGTGTGATAGCATTGATCTTGATTTTAGGTTATTTAGTCTATAAAAAAAGTGAAAATCTTAACGAGTTAATGCCGTATATTTATCCAACATTACCTATTTTAATGTTATATCAAGTGCTTACTTATGAGGGTATGTTTGTATTGTTTTGGCTTATAGTGATTGTGGTTGCTTGTGATAGTGGAGCATATTTTATAGGTAAGCTTATAGGGGAAAGACCTTTCTCTCCAACTAGTCCAAACAAAACCTTAGAAGGGGTTATAGGTGGTTTAGTTTGCGCAGGGATTGCTGGCACTATAGTAGGAACTTTTGAATTTAGTGTGATTAAGAGCATTTATATTTCTTTAATCGTTGCAGTTTTTGCAGTGATTGGGGATTTGCTTGAGAGCTATTTTAAAAGACAAGCAGATATAAAAGATAGTGGTAGTTTAATCCCTGGTCATGGCGGAGTTTTAGATAGAATTGATGCGATAATCATCGCAGCATTTGCAATGGCAACCTTGGTATGATCGTTTTAGGAAGCACCGGAAGTATAGGGGTTAACACTCTTTTTATCGCAAAAGAAAAAAATATACCCATAGAAGCTTTATCATGCGGTAAAAACATCAAGCTTTTAAACGAACAAATCGCCATTTTTAAGCCTAAATTTGTGTGTATACAAGATGAAAAAGACAAAGCTTTGGTTGATCATGATAAAGTTTTTTGCACTCAAGAGGGCTTAAAAGATATGATAGCAGAGTGCAAAAGCTCTTTGGTGGTTAATGCCATAGTAGGTTTTGCGGGGCTAAACTCAAGTCTTATGGCGCAAAAACTTGGGAAAACTCTTGCCTTAGCTAACAAAGAAAGTCTAGTCGTAGCGGGAAAATTTTTCGACACTTCTAAGATCAAAGCCATAGACAGTGAGCATGCGGCATTAAAATGCTTGATAGAAAAAAGAAAAGACATCAAAAAGCTTTTCATCACCGCAAGCGGGGGTGCTTTTTATAAGCATAAAGTTAAAGACTTAAAAAATGTCAGCGTAAAAGAAGCACTCAAGCACCCCAACTGGTCCATGGGTGCTAAGATCACCATAGATAGTGCTAGCATGTGCAACAAGCTATTTGAAATCATCGAAGCTTATCATCTTTATGGGGTTAAAAATATAGACGCTTTGATAGAAAGAAAATCTCTAGTGCATGCTTTGTGTGAATTTAAAGATGGTGGCATAAGTGCGTATTTCTCCCATGCAAATATGCGTTTGTCTATTGCTCAAGCTATTTTAGACAGACAAGATCAATGCTTTATCGAAAGTTTGGATCTTTTGACTATGCCGAGTTTAAAATTTGAAAAAATTAGTTTAAAAAAATATCCTATATTTTCACTGAAAGATGATTTACTAAAAGAGCCTGATTTGGGTGTGATTATCAACAGTGCAAATGAGTATATGGTTTATCGATTTTTAGCCCAAAAAGCACAGTTTTTAGATATCGCTAAAGGAATTTTTAAAGCATTGGAGCATTTTGGTGTGCCAAAGATTAGTCAGATTGAAGATGTTTTCGAATGCGACAAACAAGTAAGGCTTTTTTTAGAAAAGGAAATGCAGTGAGACTTTTTTTAGGTGTTTTGGTTTTTATAAATGTGGTTTTTGCTTTAGAATTTAGTGTCAAAGAAAACGGCAAAAGCTTAGATGATAACAATACAGTTTTAATCCTTGGTGGCATACAAGGAGATGAGCCAGGTGGTTTTCATGCTGCTAGTTTGCTTTTGAGTGATTATAACATCACTAAGGGTAAAATCATCGTTGCGCCAAATCTAGCTTTTGAAAGTATCATCGCTAGAAATAGAGGAAATTTTGGAGATCTCAATAGAAAATTTGCCCATATAGATGAAAGCGATCCGGATTTTCATACTATCGAGCGTATTAAAAAGCTTATTTTAGATCCTGAAGTAAATATGGTTGTTAATCTACACGATGGAAGTGGATTTTATAGACCACACTATGAAAGCAAAGACAAAAACCCAAATCGCTGGGGCAATACTAGCATTATCGATCAAAGCGAAGTTAATTCTACAAAATACGCAGACTTAGAAAGCATAGCTAAAGAAGCAGTAGAAAACATCAACAAGGCTTTGGTAAAAGAAGAGCACCAGTATCATTTAAAAAACACCAAAACCCAAGAAAGCAACGACAAAGAAATGCTAAAAGCTTTGACTTATTTTGTAGTGTCAAATCACAAAGCAGCTTTTGCAAACGAAGCAAGCAAAAACCTACCAACCCACTTAAGAGTGTATTATCATCTTTTGGCGGTGGAGTATTATCTAAAAAAAGCAAACATAGAATTTAGCAGAACCTTTGATCTTACGCCAAATGGAGTTTATAGAGCTATTGAAAAGCCTTTAGAGGTAAGACTGTTTAATGATAAAATTTTGCTTTATCTTGATCAGCCCGCAAACACCATCTCTTATATGCCTTTTCCTGTCAATCAAAGTCTAAACTACGAAGCAAGCAACGAGATCACAGCCGTGATACCCCGCACGAATTTCTTTTCAGTAAATTATGGCAACCGCTTACAAACGAGAATTTACCCCGAGTATTTTGAATTTTCAAATGCCCTAGATACTGTTGAATTAATCGTAGATGGCAAAAATATACAAACTAATTTCGCACAAAAAATCACAGTAAAAGAGAGTTTTGAAGTCCCGCCTATCGTAGGTGTGAGGGTTAATGTTATAGGTTTTGATAAGGGTATGGATGAAAGCGGTATAAAGATCAGTAAAAATCAAATGCAAAGCCGCTATTCTTTAGACAAAAAACGCAAGATCTACAGAGTAGAGTTTTATGAGTTAAAAAATGCCAATTTAGAAGATCAAATTCTAGCTAGAACTCATGCTTCAAAAGAAATCAAAGACGCAAAAATACCTGTAAATGCCATAGAAAAAGCAAAACAAAAAGACAAATTTATTGGTATGATCTTGGTGGAATTTCAATGAAAAATTTAATCCTTGCCATAGAAAGCTCATGTGATGATAGTTCTATCGCTATCATCAACAAAGAAAGCTTAGAATGTGTTTTTCACACCAAAATTTCTCAAGAAAATGAGCACAGTCCTTATGGTGGAGTGGTGCCTGAGCTTGCTGCAAGACTACATAGTGAAGCTTTGCCTAAAATTCTTCAAAAATGCCAACCTTATTTTGATAGGCTTTGTGCCATAGCAGTGACAAATGAACCAGGTCTTAGTGTGAGTTTGGTTGGTGGGGTGGCTATGGCTAAAATGCTTGCCATTAGTTTGAATTTGCCTCTTATTGCGATCAATCATCTAAAAGGCCATATTTACTCTATGTTTTTAGACAAAAAAGCAAATTTTAATATGGGGGTTTTGCTGGTTAGTGGTGGTCATACTATGGTGCTTTTTATCGATGAGCAAGGAGAGATCACAGAACTAGCTAGAACCAATGATGATAGTTTTGGCGAAAGCTTTGATAAAGTAGCCAAGATGATGGGTTTGGGTTATCCAGGTGGAGTTATCATCGAAAATTTGGCTAAGCAGTGTCAAGAAAGCGACATAGAATTTAGCATACCGCTGCTACATTCTAAAGACTTAGCTTATAGTTTTTCAGGGCTTAAAAACCAAGTGCGTTTAGAAATTTTAAAAGAAGAACTCACCCCACAACGCCAAAGTAAAATCGCTTTTGCTTTTCAAAAAGCAGCCATAGCACACATCATGAATAAGCTAGAAAAAATTTTCAAAAAATACTCTTTCAAACGCTTTGGTATAGTAGGTGGTGCAAGTGCTAACCTAAGCTTACGAAGCCAAATAGAACATTTATGCCAAAACCACCAATGCGAGCTTTTACTCGCACCGCTTGAATTTTGCTCTGACAATGCCTTGATGATAGCAAGAGCAGCTTGTGAGGCTTATGAACGCAAAGACTTTGTAGACATTCAAGCTGATCTGATAAGCCCTAAAGTGAAGCATTTACAAGGCAAGTTATGAAAAAGGCTTTTACTGTTATAGAACTTGTGTTTGTTGTGATTATACTAGGAGTGTTGGCTGCTATTGCGTTACCTAAGTTTAGCACGAGCAAAGATGAAGCAGGTGCTACTCAAGCCCTAGGCAACCTAAAAACTCTCATCAGTGATGTAAGCACATATGTTTTAAAAAATGAAAATCTCTCTAGTATGGCATTAATGAGCCATGTAAATAACATTCAAAACGATGATCTATCAAACCTACACAATGCTTCTAAAGAGCTTGATTTTAGCGTGGGTAATGAAAAGCAGTGTTTTAAAGTGCTTTTTGTGGACAAAGAAAGCATTTTGCTTTTGGCTTTGGTATCTAATGATACTCAAAAAAACAAAGCACAAAACATAGCAGAGCTAAAAAGTCAGTCTTTAAAAGATCCTCAAAATGAAAGCATAAAAACCCAGCTTAACGACGCTTTGATCGCATTTAGCCAAAGCAAGATCACAAGCACATCAAAGTCAAAAATGTGTCAAAATTTACTACATTCTAAGGCTTTTGAAGACCTTGCGAGCAAGGTTTATTTTTTAAGTGATTAGTTTTAGTTTATAAATTTTTTATTATTAAACTTATTTTAAACATCAGCAAATTATAATTACGCCTTTTGTTACATTTCATTTATATTAGGAGTAAACATGACTTGTTTCACGGGGGGGGGGAATCGATAATTCCCAAATCAAACATTCTTTAAATTCATCAAACCAACTCTCATTTTTTACGAAAAAAACCTTTCTTTCTTTAGCAACTATATCTTTTTTAGCTAGCTATGCTAA
>NZ_NREN01000016.1:0-14851 GCF_003627915.1 Campylobacter sp. P255 | reverse complement strand
TTGTAAGATGATAATATATCTTTAAAGATCTAGCTTAAAACTAGATCTTTAAAAACTAAGGAGTTATCTATGAATGTTTGCTTTTACAAGTGTAATTATGCTCCTTGATAGTTAATGTTTGGAAACTAGCATTTTAATTTTTTGATTATACTGTCAAGTTTTTGGCTGTCTCCATCTTTTAAATCTTCTAGTGCTTCTATAGCAGGTGCGAAGTCTTCCATTTCATCAAGATAATTCTCTAAAGCATTACGTAAAATCGTAGCTTTTTTCTTTTTGGAAAATTTTGCAGTTGCTTCTAAGCGTTCATAAAGTTCTTGTGAGAGGGTTAAAGTGTAGCGTCGTTTATTCATTATATGGCCTTTATTTTAGTCTAATTGATTCTTGGCAAGTTTTGCATTTATAACTTGCGTTAGTTGTTTGAATTTTTTGATGTATTTCAAAAGGAACTTTGTGGATTTTGTCCGTACATGAGCAAATGTATTCATAAATTTCTTGTGTTTTTTCAGCGCTTGGTGTAGAGTTGTTTTTATTTAATTGTTCTTGATGCCATTTTTCTATTTTCATATCTTCTCTTAAAATGTGCTCTAGTAGCCATTTTGATGCGATGATATTAAGTTTTTCTTTTAAGTCGTTAGTGCTTTTGATGTTTTGAATTAAATCTATCATAGATTGGATGATGCTTTTATGAATTTTTTGATGATGTGCTAGTTCAGGGTAGGCGATCTTTGCCATATATTTTTCTTCTTCTGAAAAATGCTCTTTCATATAATTAAAAAAATCTGCAAGTAAAAATTTGATTTGTCCTTTGTGGACTGGTTTGTCTGAGATTAATTCAACATTAGCTGCGAGTTCAAATAGCTTTTTATGTTGTTTATCGATTTCTTCGTTATGAATACTGTATTTATCACACCATTTTGGTAGCATAAACGCTCCTTGTTTTGTGTTTGTGCAAGATGATGCGAGGATTATATTTTAATTTTTTTTAAAAAATAATTAATTTTTTATTAAATTTCTGTTTTTTCTTTGCATTGAATGAGGTTACTAGAGCATTCTTTGTATTTAAATTGGACTTTGGAGTATTGCATTTTAAGATGGATATCGTAAGGCACTTTGTGAATTTTTCCTTCACATTGACACTGGTATGAAAATTTTTTTGGCTTTTGAGGCTCTTCTTCAAAAGTATCTGAGGTGTTTTTAACTTGGGTGCTTTGGCGCCAATGTTCTATCATCATATCATGTTGAATGATGTGTTCTATAAGCCATGAGTTAACAACAAGATATAATTTTTCTTTAAGATCATTGGTGCTTTTTATACTTTGTATGAGCTTGATCATGGATTTTGTGATTTGCTTGTGCATTAGTCTATGTTCTTCAAGATAGGGGTATTTGATCTCTGCCATATAGGCTTCTTCATCTTGAAAATGAACTTTGATATAGCTAAAAAATTCTGCAACTAGCTTTTTTAACTCTACTTGATAAATAGGTCTGTCAGAAATTTCCTCAACTTTTGCTGCAAGTTCAAACAGCTTTTGATGTTGAGAATCAAGTTTTTCGTTGTTAATACTGTATTTCCGGTCCCATTCAGGTAGCATGATAAAATCCTAGTGTGTAAATTATAGACATTTAATATTCTATAAATATTTCGCTTTAACTCCGCTAAATTCACGCTAAATTTACGTAAAAATTTTATAATATATAAAGTAAAACCAACAAGAAGGATAAAAATGCCAACCCAAATTCTTTTACTAGAAGATGACATTAATCTAGGTGAAATTGTGAGTGAATTTTTAGAAGAAGAAGGTTTTGGAGTAACCCTAGTAGATAATGCGCAAGATGCTCAAGATAAGGCATATGAGAAAAATTTTGACTTGTGGATTTTAGATGTGAAAGTTCCTTTAGGAGATGGCTTTAGTGTGCTTAAAAATTTAAGACAGTCGGGTAAGTATACTCCTGCAATTTTCATGACTTCTTTAAATACCACAATGGATTTACAAAAAGGCTTTGAAAGTGGATGTGATGATTATATTAAAAAACCATTTGAATTAGAAGAATTGAAAATAAGAATCAATGCTATTTTAAAGCGCTCTTTTGCGCATAAAAATGAAGACTATGAAGATTTGGGTAATGGTTTTAAATTTGCTTTTGTGTCGCAGACTTTGTATCAAAATGATAAACCTTTATCTTTGCCTTTAAAAGAACTAAAGCTTTTATCTTTATTGCTTAAAAACAAAGGGAAATTTATAGACACTGCATATATTTTTGAAGAAATATGGGAGTATGATCAAGAACCAAGTGAGCTTAGTTTAAGAGCTTATGTAAAAAATTTAAGAAAAATTCTGGGTAAAGATAGTATTGTAAATCAAAGAGGAAGAGGGTATTGTTATGTATGAAGCCAAGCGTGTAGCATGGCAAATTTTAACCTTGTACTTAGTGAGCATAGGAAGTGTACTAGCTGTACTTTTTGGGGTATGGTATGCAAAATTAATCGAAGAATTAGTAAGTGATCATAGTATAAATTTACGACAAGAACATCGATTTATAAGTTTACAAATGGAAAAATCACGCTTTGAGCCTATAGAAAAAAGCGCGAAAAAAATTGCACAAATTTCTAATATCAAATTTGCGGTTTTTGATAGAACTAGAGTGTATTTTTCTAGTCTTGATATACCTGCTCAAACAACATTTTTTAAACTTAATAATGCAAGTATTTATAATAATAATACTGTGATTTATATAGCCGATGTTAATTTAAACAATCTCTTGCTAGATGATCATCAAGGTCAAAGTGCTTTGGAAATACTAGGTGATGTCAATCGCTTGAGGATTTTAATACAAGGTGATGATATATCTAAAGAGCTTGGTTTGATTAGGTTTAAGGTTGCTTTGGCTATGGTGTTTTCTTTGGTTTTTGTAAGCATAGTAGGGTATTTTATTTTAAAATTTGCACTTAAACCTTTGGAGATGAGGATACGATTTTTAAATAATTTTATTAAAGATACCACACATGAAATTAACACTCCAATTAGTGCCATATTGATGAGTGTAGAGAGTTTGGAAAGAAAGAAAAATTTTGAAGAAATAAAAGCCTTAAAGCGTGTAAAGATAGCTGCTTTAACCTTAAGTCATTTGTATTCTGATTTGACTTTTTTAAATTTTTATCAAGCTTATGAAGCTAAAAAAGATTGGATATATTTAAAAGACTTGATTAAAGAAAGAATGGAGTATTTTAAGATTTTTTTAGAGCAAAAAAACATTACTTTGGAGCTTTTTTTGGAAGATGATGGGAAAATTTATGCCAATAAAGAGCAGTTTTTTAAAATGTTTGATAATCTTGTGAATAATGCAATTAAATACAATATCAAAAATGGTCATATAAAAATAACTCTTTTAAAACAAAGCCTTGAGATAGAAGATAGTGGATGTGGTATTGCAAAAGAAAATTTAGCCAATATATTCGAACGCTATTCAAGATTTAATGAAAATCAAGGAGGTTTTGGGATAGGACTTTCTTTGGTGGATAAAATTTGCAAAGATCATCATATTGATATTAAAGTAGAAAGTGAATTAAACAAAGGAACAAAATTTATCTTAAGTTGGAAGTTTTAAGATTATTTATTACTCATCTTGGCTTTTTCTTTAGCGTTAATGAGTGTGGTAAATACTTCGCCTAAATTTTTAGTATCATTTTGTTTTAATTTTTGTAAGTCGTGTTTTAGCATTTGTGTGATTAAAAGCTCATTGCTTAAATCATTATCGCCTAGCTCTCTTGCTTTTTGTAAAATTTTTAGTGCTAGTAAATTTTTTATTTCATACATTTTGATCCTTTAAATAAATCACGCTAACAATGCGCTTTGGGGTTTTGTTTTTTCTATATGAGAAAAATCTCTCATCATCAAAAGTGCAAAGATTGATATCAAAAATATCTTCAATCCCCAATTCTTTTGCTTGAAATTTGATTAATGCTTTTAAATCAAGTTTATTTCCATATAAAAAAGATGTAAACCTTTGCCTACTCAATTCTAAAAGTTCTCCATTGATTTCATAGTTTTTAGCACAAATTCCTGCTGAAAGTATGAGTTTTAAATTTTTTACCTGAGTATTAAAATTTTTTTGCATTTTTAAGACAGCTTCTTTTAAGATATTTTCAAAACATCCTTTTCTTCCAGCATGTAATGCAGCTATGCTTTGGTTTTTACAATCATATAAAAGCACAGGCAAGCAATCAGCGCTTAAAACACACAAGGCAATGTTTTTTTTCTCGCTAATTACTCCATCAGCATCAAAGTGAAAGTTTTTATCATAGCAAGTGATGATGTTTGAATGAATTTGGTTTAAAAATACGCATTTTTGTATAGTTTTTTCCCAAGGAAAAATATTAGTGTGAATGTTGGCTCTAAAAATATTATAGTCTTGATCAAAGGCTATGAAAGCTTTACAATGATCATTTTCTAATAAAGTGATGTGATTTTGTCTATTTCTTGCCATGAAGGTTCTTTTTTATAGTGTAGTTGTCTATGAATATACCTTGCTAAAAGATCACTTTCTATGTTGACTTTTCTTCCTATGTTGTAAGTTTTAAACAAGGTTTCTTCAAAAGTTATAGGGATGATAGTCAAGCGAATGTCATCATTTAAAACTTCATTAATGGTTAAGCTTACCCCATCTATAGCAACGCTAGCTTTATTTGCCATATATATTTGTATATCATTAGGACATTTGATATAAAAATCTACTCCATTTTCTTTTTTGATAATATTATTAATTTCACCGATACCATCAATATGTCCTTGCATTAAGTGTCCATCTATTCTATCGCCATAGCGTAAAGCAGGTTCAATATGTACATAGTCTTTTAGATTTTCAACCACTATGCGAGTTCTTGTTTCATAAGAAAGCTCGAGATTAAAACCATCATCAAATAGCTGGGTTACACTTAAGCATGCACCATTAACAGCAATGCTATCGCCGAGTTTTGGTTGGTAAGTAGCCTTTAGTCTTAAGGTATTGTTTTCATAAGATTTAACAAAGGCTAATTCCCGGATTAATCCATTAAACATTCAAAACCTTGTATTTTTTATGAGATTTTATCTAAAACTTTTAAATTTCAAAAAATATTTTTAGTGTTTTATTTTAAAAATTATTATATAATTTTTGCCTTTTTTAGTAAGAATGAGGTCAAAATATGTATGATATAATCGTAATTGGTGGCGGGCATGCTGGGGTTGAGGCAAGTGCTGCGGCTGCTAAAATGGGTAAAAAAACTTTACTTTTAACTACTTTAATCGAACAAATTGGTGCTGCAAGTTGTAATCCTGCCATAGGCGGTTTAGCAAAGGGACACTTAGTAAAAGAGCTTGATGCTATGGGTGGACTTATGGGGCAAATTACTGATGAGGCTGGAATTCAATTTAGAATTTTAAATGAAAGCAAAGGTGTTGCAGTGCGTGGGAGTAGAGCACAAATTGACATGGATGCTTATAGAATTTGTGCTAGAAATATGCTTTTAAAGCTTGAGAATTTAGAAATTTCTCAAGAGCAGGCATTGTCTTTGATTGTAGAAAATGATGAGCTAAGAGGAGTTAAAACTAATTTAGAAAATACATATTTTGCTAAAAAAATCATACTAACAACAGGAACTTTTTTGAATGGACTTATCCATATAGGCGAAACTAAACTTCAAGCTGGCAGGGTTGGTGAGCTTGCTTCTGTAAATTTGGGAGATTATTTAAAGCAAAGTGGTTTAAAAGTGGGAAGGTTAAAAACAGGAACTTGTCCAAGAGTAGATGCAAAAAGTATTGACTTTAGTGTTTTAGAAATTCAGCCCGGAGATGAAAACCCTAAAGCATTTAGCTTTAAAACCAAAAATTTCAAACCTAATCAGCTTCCATGCTATATTGCAAGAACCAATCTCACTACGCATGAGATTATTAAAAATAATTTTTATCGTGCACCGCTTTTCACAGGACAAATTGAAGGAATAGGGCCAAGATATTGCCCTTCTATTGAAGATAAGATTAATCGCTTTGGTGATAAAGAAAGTCATCATTTATTTATAGAACCTCAAACTAAAGATGCAACAGAATATTATATCAATGGTTTTTCTACCTCTCTTCCTTATGAAGTGCAAATTGCAATGTTAAGAAGTATAAAAGGTTTTGAAAATGCTAAAATCACGCGTTTTGGTTATGCTATAGAATATGATTATATTGATCCAACAGAGCTAAAACATACTTTAGAAACCAAAAAAATTAAAAATTTATACTGTGCTGGGCAAATTAACGGGACAACCGGTTATGAAGAAGCGGCTGCACAGGGATTTATGGCAGGGATAAATGCAGTTTTAGCAATCGATGAAAAAGAGCCTTTTGTGCTAGGGCGTGATGAGGCTTATATAGGAGTTTTGATTGATGATTTGGTTATGAAAGGCACTAAAGAGCCTTACAGAATGTTTACTTCAAGAGCTGAGTATAGACTACTCTTAAGAGAAGAAAACGCTATTTTAAGACTAGGAGAGTATGGTTATAATTTTAAACTTTTAAGCCAAGAAGACTATGTTTATATAAAAAATATAAAACAAAATGTTGATCAAGGGCTTAAATTTTTACTTTGCACTACATGGACTCCAAGTAATCAAAACAATGATTTTTTACAAAGCATAGGAGAAGAAAAAATCACTTCTATTGTTACTTTGCAAAAAATTGTTGCAAGAGCAAGTTTTAATATAGAAAAGCTAAAAACTTTAGATGAGATGTTTAAAAATATGGACGAGTATTCTTTAAATGAAATTTTAAATGAAGCGAAGTACTATCATTATATTGCAATGCAAAAAGCACAAATTGAAAAAATGAAAAATTTAAATGAGCTAAAAATTCCTGAAAATTTTGACTTTAAAAGTGTAAGTGGTTTAAGCAATGAAGTGGTAGAAAAACTACAAAAATTTAATCCACCTACTATTTTTGCAGCTTCACAAATTAGTGGCATTACTCCTGCTGCTTTAGATATCTTGCATATTTATATTAAAATGAAAAACGATAAAAAATGATATAGTTGTATTATTTCAAAGATGATTATTAAGTCTTTGAAATAATTTTGATATTTATTATATTTTTCTCCGTGATAATCAGACTTATATTGTGTTTTAATCAATCGCAAGTGATGTTTATTTTAGAAAATTAAATTTAATATAAACGTTTTTCAAAAGAAAAAATTTATTATTTTTTAGATAAACTGTTATGTTTTACATACAAATCAAAACAAAGGAAGTAAAATGGCTACATCTGAAAGTAGACGAAGCTTTATGGGCTTTGCCTTTGGAACAGTAGCTGCTGTGGGTGGTGCTTTTTCATTAGTTGCAATGAAAAAAACATGGGATCCGCTCCCAAGTGTAAAAGCAGCAGGTATTACTACTGTAGATCTTTCTGGCATGAAAGAGGGCGAATTAAGAACAATCGAATGGCGTAAAAAACCAATATTTATCTTAAAAAAAGATGCAGATATGGCAAAAGATAGCAGCAGAGATGTTGTTGTTGGTGATGTTGCTTATACTGTGGTTATTGGTCTTTGCACGCATTTGGGCTGTATTCCAGCTTATGCTCCAAGTGAGAAATTATTTAAATGTGCGTGCCATGGTGGCGAGTTTGACACTAGCGGTAAAAATGTATTTGGTCCTCCTCCAAGACCTTTAGATATTCCTCCTTTTAGAATCGATGGAACGAAATTGGTATTAGGCGAAGAAGGTCCTGAATATAAAAAAATGATCGCGGAGGCTTGATATGGCACAAATAAAAAAAGCTAATGGTATTGTAGATTGGCTTGATCAAAGATTAGCTGTAAATAAGCTTTTTAATGTATTAATGGCTCAATATTGGATACCAAAACAAATAAATTTCTTATGGGCAATGGGTGTTATTTTAACTACTCTTTTTGCTATTTTATTTATCTCGGGTTTATTTTTAGTAATGTATTATAAGCCGGATGTGGCTTTGGCTTTTGATAGTGTAAATAAAACTATCATGCAAGAAGTTGAATATGGCTGGCTTTGGCGTCATATGCATGGTGTTGCAGCTTCGGTTGTGTTTTTGATTATCTATATTCATATGCTAACTGGAATTTATTATGGTTCTTATAAAAAAGGCCGTGAGATGATTTGGGTTAGTGGTATGCTTTTATTTGTTGTCTTTTCAGCAGAAGCATTTAGCGGTTATATGCTACCTTGGGGACAAATGAGCTTTTGGGCTGCACAAGTTATTACGCAACTTTTTGGTGGAATTCCTTTTATAGGTGATGCTTTGGTTATTTGGATAAGAGGGGATTTTGCGGTATCTGATCCAACCTTAACAAGATTTTTCATGCTGCATGTATGTTTACTACCGATTGTGATTTTTGCGATTATTGCATTTCACTTTTATTCTTTGAGAATTCCTCATGTTAATAACGAAATCGCAGAAGAAATTGATTTTGACTTAGAAGCTGAAAAATATTTAGCAGGTGACACAAAAGGTTCTAAAGTAATTCCTTTTTGGCCAGGATTTTTAGCTAAAGACTTCATGTATATTGCTTTATTTATGATTTTCTTCTTTTATTTGGTATGTTTTAAATTTAATTTTGCAATGGATCCGATCAACTTTGATCCTGCGAACTCTTTAAAAACCCCTCCTCATATTTATCCTGAGTGGTATTTCTTGTGGAGTTATGAAGTATTAAGAGGATTTTTCTTTGATATTGGAAGTATTAAAGCGTTTGATATAGGACTTGCGGCATTTGGTATAGCGCAAATTATCTTCTTCTTATTGCCTTGGCTTGATAGAAGTGATGTGGTAAAACCTGCACATGAAAGACCGATGTTCTTTATATGGTTTTGGGTATTATTGATAGATTTAATCGTGTTGACAGTTTATGGTAAACTTCCTCCAACAGGTATCAATGCTTGGATAGGATTTTATGCTTCTATGGTATTTTTATTGCTATTATTAGTGGTATTGCCAATTATTACTATCATGGAAAGAAAAAGGGGCTAATAATGAGAGAGTTAAAGATATTTTTTATAGTTGTCTTTTTCACAGGTTTAGTATATTGGGGAGTTGAGCCTTATGCGCATTCAGTGATGAATCCCCCTTCAACACCAGTAAATTTTGATTTTGCAAAAGCTGATGCAGAATTTACTAAAAATGAATTGGCTTTAAAGCAAAAAGCGGCTATTGATGCAAATGCTTCGGGTAATGAAAAAGCTATTGCTAATGCACAAAAAGCATTAGAGCTTGCTCAAAGCCAAGAAGAAGCAACTAAGCAGTTGTGGGAAAAAATAGCAAAAATTGATTTTACTAAAGGTAATGCTCAAAAAGGTAAAGAGCTTTTTGAGGGAAATTGTATCGCGTGTCACGGTGTTAAAGCAGCAGGAATTCCTGCGACTATCACAGATTCTTCTTTGGGTGTGACACCACCTGATTTAAGTGATGCAGGTGCTATTTATGATGAGAAATTTTTAGCAGCATTGATTGTTGATCCGGTTAAAGCTTTGCAAATTTCACACAAATTTAACGATGAAAATCCTTTCTTAATGCCTGCTTATCCTTTAAGTGGTGATGAAGCACAAGATAGTCAGGATTTAGCAGATTTAATCGCGTTCTTCAAAGATACAGCTAATGCATACGAAAAAGATTTTGATGCAAAATTAAAAACTGAATTAGATGAAAAATATGCAAAAAATCAAGAGCTTTCAGAACAAGAAAAAGCAGCTTTGATAACTAAAGAATTTGATTTTATAAAAAGCAAGCATACCTTTGAAAATGCTTGTGGAAGATGCCATGATGTGAAATATGATGGTTTTGTTTCAAGTTCAAATATGAGTGATTTGAAAAACTATCTTGGTATGACTCCTCCGGATTTATCTATGATGATTCGTTCTAAAGGTGCACATTATCTTGAGATTTTCATCAATGAACCGCAAAAGAAAATTCACGGTACTGCTATGCCAAGAGTTGGTTTAAATGAAAAAGCGCAAACTCAAGTTATAAATTATCTTGAAAAAGTTGGTGACAGCAAAAAAGAAGAAAGAGAGCAAACAGGAATTTACATTATGATATTCTTTGCTATCTTAAGTATCTTTGCTATAGGCTGGAAAAGATCAGTTTGGTCTAAATTACACTAATTTACTCAAAGAACGCCTTAAGGCGTTCTTTTTCTTCAATAATAAGCTAAATATAAAATAAAATTTGATATAATATTCTTTCATTTCACACGCATTAATTTCCTTATTAGGTTGCTTATGGGTTAAAGAATGCGGAGGAATAAACCTAATTATTTTATTTCAAGGAGAATTTCATGGTAAGCATGAGAGATTTATTAGAGTGTGGTGTACACTTTGGACACCAAACAAGAAGATGGAATCCAAAAATGAAAAAATTTATTTTTGGTGAAAGAAAAGGTATCTATGTAATCGATTTACAAAAAACACTTAGATATTTTAGATATACATATAATATCGTTCGTGATGCTGCTGCAGAAGGTAAAACAATTTTATTTGTTGGTACTAAAAAGCAAGCGGGTGGAGCGATTAAAGAGTATGCTGAAAAATGTGGTATGCCTTATGTAAATCATAGATGGCTTGGTGGTATGATGACAAATTTTGGAACAATCCGCCAATCTATTAGAAAATTAGAAGTAATAGAAAAAATGGAAGAAGACGGAAGTATTAAACTTTTAACTAAAAAAGAAGCTTTAATGCTTACAAGAAAAAAAGAAAAATTACTAGCATATCTTGGTGGTATTAGATACATGAAAACTCAACCGGATATGATTTTTGTAATCGATACTGTGAAAGAAAAAATTGCAGTACAAGAAGCGAATAGATTAAAAATTCCTGTGGTTGCTCCACTAGATACAAACTGCGATCCTGATTTAGTTGATTATCCAATACCAGGAAACGATGATGCAATTCGTTCAGTTCAACTTTTCTGCCAAGAAATGGCTGAAGCTATCAATGAGGGTAAAGCTTTAAGAGAGCAAGATGGTGAAGCAAATGAAGAGCAACCAATCTCTGAAGAAGAAAAAAAAGAAGTTTTAGAAGAAGCTATGAGTGAAGAAGATTTTGAAGGAGATAAAGAGTAATGGCTGAAATCACTGCACAAATGGTAAAAGAACTGCGCGAAAGTACTGGCGCAGGTATGATGGATTGTAAAAATGCTTTAAAAGACACTGATGGTGATTTTGAAAAGGCAGTGCAACTTTTAAGAGAAAAAGGTCTTGGTAAAGCTGATAAAAAAGCTGATCGTTTGGCTGCTGAAGGCTTAGTTAGCGTAAAAGTAAGTGATGATTTTAAATGTGCTACAGTAAGCGAAATTAATTCAGAGACAGACTTTGTTGCTAAAAATGAGCAGTTTATTGCTTTAACAAAAGATGCAACAGCGCACATTCAGAGTAAAAATCTTCAAAGCGTAGAAGAATTACACTCAAGTGAAATTAATGGTGTTAAATTTGAAGAGTATTTGAAAAGTCAAATTGCAACTATTGGTGAAAATTTAGTTGTAAGAAGATTTGCTACTTTAAAGGCTGAAGCTAATGGTATAGTAAATGGCTATATTCATACTAATGGTCGTGTGGGTGTAGTTATCGCTGCTGCTTGTGATAGCGAGGCTACGGCTAGTAAATGTGGAGACTTTTTAAAACATCTTTGTATGCATATTGCTGCAATGAAGCCAAGTTATTTATCTTATGAAGAACTTGATATGGACTTTGTAGAGAATGAATATAAAGCTTTAGTTGCTGAGTTAGAAAAAGAAAACGAAGAGAGAAGAAGATTAAAAGATCCTAACAAACCAGAGCATAAAATTCCAAAATATGCAAGTAGAAAACAGCTAACTCAAGAAGTAATTCAAGCAGCTGAAGAAGCTATTAAGGCTGAACTTCAAGCTCAAGGTAAACCTGAAAAAATTTGGCCTAATATCATTCCTGGTAAATTAAACAGTTTTATCGCAGACAACTCTCAACTTGATAGTAGACTTACTTTAATGGGTCAGTTTTATGTAATGGATGATAAAAAAACTATAGAACAAGTAATCGCTGAGAAGGAAAAGGAACTCGGTGGAACTATTAAAATAGTTGAATTCATCCGTTTCGAAGTAGGCGAGGGTTTAGAAAAGAAAACCGAAGATTTTGCTGCTGAAGTTGCTGCTCAAATTGGTTAACAATGGAACTTTTAAAAGCGGAAAATTTAAGTCACAGTTTTGATATTCCGCTTTTTGAAAACCTAAATTTTACTATAAATGCAAAAGATTGTATTGCGATACAAGGAAGTAGTGGATGTGGTAAATCCACTCTTTTGCATATTTTATCCACTCTATTAAAACCACAGTCGGGGAAAATTTTTTATCACAATCAAGATCTTTACGCATTAAATGATGATGCTTTGTTGCAAATTCGCAGAAAAGATTTTGGTATCATTTTTCAAATGCATTATTTATTTAAAGGCTTTTTGGCTTTAGAAAATATAGAGCTTGCTAGTATTTTAAGTGAGCAAAGTATTGATTATAAACTACTAGATAAACTTGATATTGCAAATTTAATGCATCAAAAAATCACAAAACTAAGTGGTGGTCAACAGCAAAGAGTAAGTATAGCTAGGGTGTTGAGTAAAAAACCTAAGATTATTTTTGCTGATGAAGCTACGGGAAATTTAGATTATAAAAATGCCTTAAACGTTATGGATATTTTGATTGATTATGTTAAAGAAAACAATGCAGCTTTGGTTTTTGTTACACATGATCATGAGCTTGCAAAAAAATGCGACAAGGTATTTCACTTAAGCAATCATGGAATTTGTTAAATATTTAGGTGATGAAAATGTAGTCATTTTCATGCTTTTATTTGCTAGAATGAGTGGTTTGATTGTTTTTTTTCCATTTTTTTCACATAATAACATTCCTTTGGTGGTAAAAACAACCTTGGTATTATTTTTTACAATGTTTTTATATCCATTAGCAAGACTAGAGGGAACTAGTCCTGATTCTTTTTTTATTTTATATCTTTTAGCAGAAGTGCTTTTTGGTATGATTGCTGGACTTATTTTGCAAATGACATTTGCTATTTTACAAATGGCAGGTGAGCAAGTTTCTTTTACTATGGGTTTTTCTATGGCTAGTGTTATGGATTCAACAACCGGTGCTAATACACCCGTGATATCACAAATTTTAAATTTGCTTGCTTTGCTTGTTTTTTTGGCTTTTGATGGACACCATTTGATTTTGCTTTTTATCTCTAATTCGTTAGAGTATATTAGCTTGGGTGGATTTTACCCACATGAAAATTTAATGCTTTATTTAAATAAAGCTATGGTTAATATCTTTGTATTGGGTTTTTCGATGGCATTTCCAATCTTAGCAATATCTTTGCTTTCAGATGTGATTTTTGGTATGCTTATGAAAACTATGCCTCAATTTAATCTTTTGGTGGTAGGTTATCCTATTAAGATATTTTTATCTTTTGCGGTATTGATTGCCATTTTGATGATTATGATGCAGTATTTTAAAAGTCTTATGATTAAAAGTTTTGAACATATGGAGTTATTATTTTTTAATATATAAGCAATAAATAATTAAAAATGTTTTAAAATAAGATATTTCTTTATACGGGAGATGATAATGAAGGTTTTACTCATAAATTCTAATACAGCTGTTTCAAAGCTAGTTAGTTTAGGAGTTCAAAAGCTAGGCTATGATTTTGAAGAAGTTTTAACAACTGATGAACTCGAGGAATTTTATGATGTAATTATATTAGATCATGATATAGAAGCTAATTTAGATGAGTTAAAAGATAAATGTACTAGATTGATATATTTATTACCTAGAAATCAGGAAAAAATAGATGGTGTTGAATGCTTGTATAAACCATTTTTACCTACTGATTTTATTGAACTTTTAGGTGAGGGTAGTGCTTTGGTGGTTGATGATAAAAAAGAAGATTTGAGTGAAGATGAGTTAAGTTTTGACGATGGAGATGATGTGTTAATAGATAAAGATACACCTTTAGATGGTAATGAATTGCTTGAAGGTATTGATTTGTCTGAGCATGAAGAGAATTTAAGCGAAGAAGATTTAAGCTTGCAAGAAGAGTTTTTTGAAGATAGTTTAGACAGTGAGTTAAAATCAGACGATGGTTCTTTAGTTGCAAGTGGATTGGAAGATAAGCAACTAGAAGATGATTTGCTTTTAGCTGATTTCCAAGAAGAAAATGTAGAAGAAAATGTAGAAGAAAATGTAGAAGAAAATGTAGAAGAAAATGTAGATGAAAATGTAGATGAAAATGTAGATGAAAATGTAGATGAAAATGTAGATGAAAATGTAGATGAAAATGTAGATGAAAATGTAGATGAAAATGTAGATGAAGCCCCGGCGTCTTTTGATTCTTTAGAAGACTTACCTGTAGTCGAAGAAGTGGTTGAAAAAGAAATGAATTTTGATGACTTACCAGGTGATGCTCAATTTATTGGAGAGGAAAAAGATGAAGAAATTTCAGCCGATGAAAAAGAACCTTTAGTGGAAGAGCTTTTAGAAGACGAGGCTATGGATTTTGAGCCTGAAGAGGAGTTAAGTACTCAAGATAAAATTAAAGAAGAACTTGCAGCCATTGATGAGCTTGATGAGGAGCTTAACGGTCTTGATGAGGAATTAATGCAAGATTTTGACAACCAAGAGCTTAGCAATAATGATGATGAGCAGTTAGGTGACATTGTAGAAGAAAATATAGAAGAAAATATAGAAGAAAATATAGAAGAAAATATAGAAGAAAATATAGAAGAAAATATAGAAGAAAATATAGAAGAAAATATAGAAGAAAATATAGAAGAAAATATAGAAGA
>NZ_NREN01000015.1:0-19073 GCF_003627915.1 Campylobacter sp. P255 | reverse complement strand
AATCAGTTAGGTTTTTAACCGCACTTTGTAATTTACCACTTTCATCTGCTAATAAAGAAGCAAATTCAGATGATTGTCTTAACATAGCTACAATTTCTTGACCTAATACATTTGTAGTTACTTCAACTCCACCTTTAGCATTTTTAACTTCAGTAGTAAAGTCTAATGCTTTATAGCTATCAAATACTCTATTAATTTCATTCATATTAGAACCTACTTTTTGTTCTAATACATTAAGCATTTCATTGATGTAGTTTTTAAGTTCAAGTAATTGTGGGTTGCTAGGAATTGCAGTAATTCTTGCTGTTAGATTACCACTTTCTATTTCTTTGGCTGTATCTACTGATTGTTCTACTGCTTTAGCATCTTGTTCTAATGCATTTTTAGTTTTAGTGATGTTTTCATTAATGGCTTTAGCTATAGCACCAAGTTCATCATTGCTTTTTACATCAATCATAGCTGAATCTTTAGTTTTATGATTGATAAAATCAAAGAAAGAGTTAAGACCTCTTTGAATGGCTTGAAGTGGTGATAAATAATAAGAAATGATAAAGTAAAGTAGAATAATACTAGCAATACTTGTGAAAACAACAATGGAAGTTTGGATGTATGCTATTTTTAAAGCAGGTGCTTCGATAACTTCAATGTTTTCACCCGCACAAGTGGTGTAATCATCGATTTTTACACAAATTCCGAAGCGGTTTTGTCCATTTTGAGTAGCATAGTTAAATATATTATAATCTCCAGCTTTTTCATATGCTTTAGCTACTGTAAGAATATCTGGATTTGTTTTTTCTCCACCAATTAGTGATTTATCAGTTGAAGCAAATACTGTGTAAGCTTGGTCGTACACAAAAGTTCTTCCAGGAAGTTCGCTAAATTCAGTCTGTAAGTCTTTAACTAAAACATCGATAGCTAAAACACCTATAAATTTACCATCTTTAACTAATGGCATTGCATAAGTAAAGCACGGTAAGCCTGTTGTTGCATCAATATATGCTGCGGTAATATATAAGCCATTTTTTCTTCTAGCTTCTATATAAAATTCCCTTGTTGTTGCATCGTAATTATCAGCTTTTCCATAAGTTCCATAATCTAAGCCTTTGCTATCGCTATCAGGATCACTTACGATTAACTCCCCGTTTGGTTGAGCTATGTAAACTGCCAAATAGCTGTTCATATCTCTAACAGCTTTTAGTAGATTACCGGTATTTTCCATTAGTTTTTCTTGGGTATCAAGATCACTATAAGGAAGCTTGGTGATAGATTGTGCAAGTTTTTCAAGTGTATGGGAATTGATGCTTTTGAAATCTCTCATAGATTTTTCAGCAACTCTTACATAGTTTGTTTCTGCTTTAACTACTTCATAGTTTAAAGCTTTTTTGGTAAAAATAAAGCTAACTATGCCCAAAATAATTAGACATACTATAGCAATAATGTTCGCAATTAATGAAATTTTTAGTTTAATACTTTTCATTAAATAAGCTCCTTTTGCATTATTCTAAGATTTAAAATTGTTATTATATCACTAAAAATAAAAAACTATTATAAATTTAATTTAAATAATTTTAATTATTTAAAAAGCGAAGTAAACCATCACAAGCTTTAGAAAGTATCATATAAGTTTCGTTAAAATCTCCACTATACCAAGGATCAGGAACTTCATTGTATCCTAAATCTTTTGCATATGATGTAATTTTTTGAATTTTATGTTTATAATTTGGAAAATTTTTAACAACATCATTGTAATTTGCATTATCCATTACAACGATAAGGTTGTTTTCTTCACACATTAAAGCATTTAATTTTCGACTATAAAATCCTTTAGTATTAATATTTTTTCTATGTAGTAATGCTTTGGTTTGATGGTGCATATCTTCTCCATCGTGATAACCTGAAGTTCCTGCGCTGCATATGCTAAAACGATCATTTAAATTAGCTTTATTGACAAGATCTTTCATAATAAACTCGGCCATAGGGGAGCGACAAATATTTCCTAAACATACAAAAATAATTTTAGTCATAATTTTTCCTCAAAAAATGTGTAGTTTTATTAAAATTATAGCAGTAATTAAAAATATTTTTTAAGGTTAATAAAAACTAAGATATAATTTTTAACAAGTGGGGAGCTTTTGCTGAGAGGAAGTTTAACTTCGACCCTTGAGAAGTTTGGTAATGCAAACTTTGAATTCTTGCAAAAACTTTCCTTTTTAATAAAAAAGGATAAATAATGATACAAGCAAAAACTAAAACTAAAATTCCTATTTTGACGATAGCCGGAAGTGATTGTAGCGGTGGAGCAGGGGTGCAAGCTGATCTAAAAACTTTTAGCGCACACCATTTGTTTGGTATGAGTGTGATTTTAAGTGTGGTAGCTGAAAATACCGCAAGAGTTATTTCATCTTTTGATATACCCATTTCAATTATCAATGAACAAATGCTAGCTGTATATGAAGATATAGAACCAATGGCTGTGAAAGTCGGTATGCTCGGCTCCAAAGAAATCATCACTTGCGTGAAAGAAAATTTATTGCATTTTCAAGCTAAAAATGTAGTGATTGATCCTGTTATGTTTGCTAAAAATGGCTATGCGTTAATGCCTTTGGAAAATTGTCAATTCTTTAAAGAAGAGATTTTACCTTTAGCGGATGTGCTTACTCCAAATATTCCTGAAGCTGAGTTTTTATGTGGCTTTAAAATTCACAATGAAGATGATATGAAAAAAGCAGCTATAAAATTACACCAAGAAGGTGCAAAAAGTGTTTTGGTAAAAGGAGGGCATAGCAAAGAAAACACTAATGATGTTTTTTATGATGGAGAGGTGTTTAATATTTTTAAAGCTGAAAAGATTGATACAAAAAATACACATGGCACCGGGTGTACATTAAGTTCAGCAATAGCTAGCAATCTTGCTTTAGGTAAGACAAAGCATGAAGCTGTAAAACTTGCTAAAGAATATGTATATGGGGCAATTTTGCATTCATTATCACTTGGTAAGGGTTGTGGCCCAACGAATCATTTTTTTATGTTAGAAAAGGAATAAAAATGATCATTCAAGCATTAAGAGAAAAACAACCTTTAATTCATCATATCACAAACTATGTTAGCGTTAATGATTGTGCTAATGCAACAATTGCCATTGGCGCAAGTGCTGCGATGGCGGATTTTTATGAAGAGCAAGCCGATTTTGCTAAGATAAGTTCAGCTTTGGTTTTAAATACAGGTACTATTAATCAGCTTATTGCAAATTCCATGTTAAAGGCGATTAAGGAATATGCCGCTTTAAACAAAAGTATAGTGCTTGATCCAGTTGCTTTGGGTGTAAGCAAAGCAAGAGATCAAATTAGTTATGAATTGCTTGGTTTAAAAGGTGTTTGCATTATAAAAGCAAACGCATCTGAAATGGCAAGTGTAATTGGTTTAGATGGAAAAGCTAGAGGTGTGGATAATACTTTTATTATTCATGATGAGTTTTTGGAAAAAGCAAGAGAATATGCTAAAAAAACCAAAAGGATTTTAGCCGTAACTGGCAAGGTGGACTATATTATCAGTGAAGATAAAATAGCTAAAATTTATAATGGATCGCCTATGGCTGCAAAAATAACAGGTGCGGGTTGCATGTGTGGTTCTTTATGTGGTGCTTTTGCTGGAATTTTGGAGGATAAATTTGAAGCGAGTTTGTATGCTTTGTTGAGTTTTGGTATAGCTAGTGAACTAGCACAAGAAAATTCAAATGGAAGCGGTAGTTTTAGAGTAAATTTAATCGATGCGTTGAGTAATTTAAACGATGAAAAAATCAAAAATAAGGCACAATATGAATTCATTTAAAATTTATCTAGTTGCAAGCAAGGGTGCCAAAAGCGAAGTGGAATTTTTGAATATTCTAGAAGCTTCTTTAAAAGCAAGAATTGATATTTTACAACTTAGAGAAAAAGATCTTAGTACTTTAGAATTTTATAATCTTGCTTTAAAGGTTAAGGTGTTGTGTGAAAAATACAACACTCCTTTGGTGATAAATGATAGGATTGATATTGCTATGGGGGTAAATGCACAAGGAGTGCATATAGGTCAAAAAGATATGCCATTAAAAAGAGCTAGAGAGCTTTTAGGAGAGGATAAGATCATTGGGCTTACGATCAATCATAAAAGTGAACTTGATAATATTCAAGGTGCGACTTATCTTGGAGTAGGGGCTGTTTTTGCTACACCGAGCAAGCAAGATTGTACTGTGCTTGGGGTGGAAGGCTTAAGAGAAATAGCAAATCTTAGCACCTTACCCGTGGTAGCGATTGGTGGGATTAGTGAGAGTAATTTAAATATGCTTCAAGGATGTGATATTCAAGGAGTTGCGGTGGTTAGAGCTATCATGCAAGCAAAAGATCCTTATATGGCTAGTGTAAATTTAAGAAATACTTATAATGATATATTTTTAGGTAATACATGATTTATTTTATCGGTGATAAAAAATTTGAAGGTGTGGAGACTATCCAATTAAGTCAAATTAATTATCTTGATTTTGAAGTTGACTTTTCAAAATTTGATTGCTTGATTATCAGTTCTAAAAATGCTTTAAAAGCATTGAAGCTTAGTAAAAGTAAAATTAATTTTGACACGATGGTATATGCTGTGGGTGAAAAAAGCGCTAATTATGCAAAAGAATTTGGTTTTAAAAATGTAAAATTTCCCACCAAAGCTTATGGTAAAAATTTAGCAAGTGAATATTTACATGAGTTTAAAAATAAAAAATGTCTCTACTTAAGAGCTAGAGAAATTTGCTCAGGCTTAGATGAGTATTTGTTGAAAGAAGGTGTCGCATTAGAGCAGGTTGTTGTATATGAAAACATTAGCTTAAAGCCTAAGATAAATCAGGAGCAAATTCATCATCCTAGCGTGTTTATTTTTAGCGCTCCTTCAAGTGTTGAAAGATTTTTGAATTTTTTTCATTTAGAGAAAAATGACAAGGTTGTAGTTATAGGGAAAAGTACGGCATTAAAACTTCAAAATTTTCCAAATTTGTATTTATGCAAGGAGCAAGATCTCAACTCTTGCATAAAATTAGCTAAGAGTTTAGATCTTTAAAGGTTTTATATAATAATGCACAAGCGATAAAAACCATACAAATTTCACTTGCAAATGAAGCAATCCATACTCCATTAAGTCCAAAATAATGTGATAGAATTTGAATAAATATAAAAGGCAAGATTAAACTTTGTGTGATCGAAATAGCAAGAGAAAGCATAGGTTTATCTAGTGATGTGAAAAATGATGCACTTAGCTTGCTAAGCCAGCTAAGTAAAAATGAAAAAGAAAATAGCATTAATGCATTTTGGGCCAAAAGAGCAAATTCGGTATTATCATCTTTATTAAAAAATGAAACGATATATGCATTGTAAAAATACACACTAATAAATAAAAACAATCCTAAGGCACACGAAGCAAAAAGCATTCTTTTGAATATCATTTTAATTCTTGGAGTGTTTTTGTAACCATAGTTGTAGCTAATAGCAGGTTGCATTGCATCGCACATTGATAGTATTAATGCAAAGGCAAAAGAACTTAGATAAAGAATGATAGAAAATGCCGCTAAAGCTTCATTTCCTGATATTTTGAGTAAAATAGCATTGGCTATGATCGTATAA
The DNA here is from genome assembly GCF_003627915.1 of Campylobacter sp. P255. Lineage (NCBI taxonomy): Bacteria > Pseudomonadati > Campylobacterota > Epsilonproteobacteria > Campylobacterales > Campylobacteraceae > Campylobacter > Campylobacter sp. P255. Next base: position 13,434 of record NZ_NREN01000015.1, on the reverse strand, counting down.
AGAGAGCTTGAGATATTGGAAAAAAATTCAGAAGAGCCATTATAGATGATATTCTTTAGAATTTTAAAGCTAATCATAGGTTTTTTAAATTTCAAAACGAGATCTTTTATTATGAAAGGTATAAAACTTAAAACTGTTCCTAAGAGCATTCCTATGCATGTTGCTAAAGCGGCTGAAAAAAGTCCCCAGCCAAAGACAACGATAAAAAGCCAATCTAAGATGATATTACTTAATGCGATAACGATGTTAACAAACATACTATAAAAAGTTTTTCCACAAATCCGAAGATAGTTGTCCATCGCAAAAGCTAACATGGTAAAAGGAGCAAACAAAGCAAAAATTTGCATATATTCAGCTGATAATTCTTGTACATTTTCATCAGCACCCATGAAAGCGCTTAAAGGTTTTGCTAGAAAAAAGCCAAGAAGACCCATAAGACAAGAAATTCCAAAAATCAACACTATGCAAAAAGAAAAAATACGCCTTGCTTTTTCGATTTTGCCTTTGCCTAGATTGATTGCAATTTGTACAGATGACCCAATGGCAATCATGTCAGCTAAGGCAAAACTAATCATAATAAAAGGCAAAACTAAATTCATAGCAGCTAAAGCATCTGTGCCAAGATATCTACCAACAAAAATTCCATCTACGATAACATAAAAATATATAAAAGCTGCACTTGCCATATTAGGTAAAGCGCATTTGTAAAACAATACGGTAGGGTTTAAATTAGTATAAAAATGATGTAATGACATAAATTTTCCTTATTAATTTTATTATTCATGAGGTTTTGAATAAAATAAGCTAATAAAGAGATTCAATGCCTTCTATAGTATCTTTAAAATATGGATCTGAAATTTCAATAAAATAATCTTTGAAAAACATAATTCACCTGATTTTAAAAATCCTATTATAGTTAATATAATGCAAATATTATATGATAAAAGGCTTTATTTTTACCTTAATGTAAATTTTAATAGTAAATATCCGATTTTCTAAAACCCACAAAAAAAGGAGCAAGGATGCAAATAAATTCGTATTCGCGTGTGGCAGCAGAGTCGCAAGTTAGCAATAGGAAGGCTGATTTGAATACAAAGCTTGAAGATGCCAATACTAAAAGTGCTAATAGCACAAAAGATATTGATGAGAAAAAGCTAAGTAAGCTTGCTAGTATAGGTGGTAAAGGAATTACTGAACTTTACACTATAAGTTTTATGCAGCAAGCATTTAATGTAGGCTCGTCAAACAACCTAGCGCAAGCAGGTATTTTTCAAGGTGCTTATTCTCAGGATTCTTTAACAGCGATTTTGTCTAATGTAGATTTTAGTGCTACGGGTTATGAGGGTAAGGATATACTTGGTTTAAGCGCTGATGAAGCAAAAGAACTTGTTGGTGAAGATGGGTATTTTGGTGTAGCAAAAACATCTCAAAGATTGGCTGATTTTGTTATTAATGGGGCTGGTGAAGATATGGAAAAACTTCAAAAAGGTCTAGAAGGCTTAAAAGCAGGATTTGCGCAAGCGGAAAAAATGTGGGGTGGTAAACTTCCTGATATAAGCTATGAGACAATTGATAAGGCTATTGAAAAAGTCACTCAAAAAATTAATGAATTGGGTGGAAATTCTTTAGATATCAATGCTTGATTTATATCCCTAGTGTAATACTAGGGATTAGTCTATTTTTAAAACACTTAAAAATGCCTCTTGTGGCAAGTGTACTTTGCCAATGGCTTTCATTCTTTTTTTACCTTCTTTTTGTTTTTCAAGAAGCTTTCTTTTTCTAGTGATATCTCCTCCATAGCATTTTGCGGTTACATTTTTACCCATAGATTTGACATTTTCTCTTGCGATGATTTTATTGCCTATGCTTGCTTGAATAGCAACTTCAAAAAGTTGTCTTGGAACAATTTCTTTCATTGCTTTTACTAACTCTCTGCCTTTGCTTAATGCTTTTTCATTAGGCACTATAATACTAAGCGCATCAACATTTTCTCCAGCGACTTTAATATCAAGCTTGACAAGATCTCCTACTCTAAATTCAATCGGCTCATAATCAAAACTCGCATAACCTTTAGTGAGTGATTTAAGTTTGTCGTAAAAATCCATAACAATTTCATTTAAAGGTATATCGTATTCTAGTAGCACGCGTTCAGGAGTGATATAGTCCATTTTTACTTGCATACCACGTTTGCGGTTTAATAATGTGATGAGATTGCCTAGATATTCACTTGGTGTGATAATGGTAGCTTTTACATAAGGTTCTTTAATATGATCAATCTTATTAACAGGAGGTAGTTCGCTTGGGTTTTGAATTTTTAAAATCTCTCCATCGGTTTGGTAAATTTCGTAAGTAACGGTTGGCGCAGTAGCGATTAGATCAAGATTAAATTCGCGTTCAAGTCTTTCTTTAATAACTTCCATATGTAAAAGACCTAAAAAGCCAACTCTAAAGCCAAAACCTAAAGCTAGAGAGGTTTCGGGTTCGTATGTGATAGAACTATCATTAAGTTTTAATTTATCCAAAGCATCTCTAAGATCTTCAAATTTATCTGTTTCTATGGGATATAATCCCGCAAAGACAAAAGCTTTTGCTTTTTCAAATCCACCTATGGCTTCTTTTGCTTTATTTTTAGTTAAAGTGATGGTGTCGCCCACTTGAACATCGGCTACATTTTTTAACCCAAGTACGATCACGCCCACTTCACCAGATTCTAATTTTTTTGTTTTAATAGGGCTTAGTGGGTGAGGGTAGAAAAGATCTTGCACGAGATGTTTTTTATCGGTGCTCATAACCAAAACTTCATCATTTTTAGCGATATTTCCTTCATAAATTCTCACAAGTGCTAAAGCACCCAAGTAGTTATCAAACCATGAATCATAAATCAAAGCTTTTGTAGGAGCTTCATCATCTGTTTTTGGAGCAGGAACTTTGGTAATGATGGTTTCTATCAGTTCTTGTATACCCACACCTGTTTTTGCACTAACGCAAATAGCATTAGAGCAGTCAATTCCTATGATATGTTCGATTTCGTGTTTGACTTTTTCAATATCAGCCGATGGAAGATCGATTTTGTTGATAACTGGAATGATCTCAAGATTATTTTCTAAAGCTATATATACATTTGCGATAGTTTGTGCTTCAACACCTTGAGAAGCATCTACGACAAGCAATGCACCTTCGCAACTTGCCAAAGAGCGACTTACTTCATATGAAAAGTCAACATGGCCTGGAGTATCGATTAGATTGAGTATATATTCCTCGTTGTTTAACCTATAGTTTAAGCGTACTGATTGAGCTTTAATGGTTATACCACGTTCTTTTTCTATATCCATGGTATCCATCACCTGTGCACTCATTTGTCTATCGCTAATGGCTCCACATTCACTAATAATTCTATCAGCTAGAGTGCTTTTACCATGGTCAATATGGGCTATAATGGAGAAATTTCTAATATTTTTCATTTGCAAACCTTAAGATTGTCTCATTTTTCTTTTTGCTAAACCTATTTGTTCATATGCATCGATTTCTTTTTTTAAGACGCTATATCTTTTTTTTAGTTCATTGTTTAAAAAAGAGATGTTTTTAGGGGTAGCATTGGCATTAGCTGAGATAGCGCTTATGAAATCAAGCTTTCTTTTGGTTGCACTATCTTTTGGATTAGATCCGAGTTTTTGTGAATTGAGAAATTGCAAGATTAATGCTTGAATTTCTTGTGAATTTTTTGCGGCATTGGCTTTGGAGATAAAATCTTCTATGCCGCTTATTTTTGGAGTTTTGTTTATGTTGGTTTTGTTGGGTTGTTTGTCTTTGTGTGTAAAAAATAAAATCAAAATAACTCCAAGTGCAATAACCACCACTAAAGCAATAATTAAAAAAACAAAAAGAGTATTATTCATTTATTCCTTTCTTATAATTTTCTTGCGTAAGATTTTTTAGATCGACTTATTAAGCTTAACAATACCATGAATAAAAAGCCCCAATACACATAATCAGGAATTTTTACAGAATCACCCGCTGCGTAAGAGTGCATACCAGTTAAAAAGTAATTTACACCAAAATAAGTCATAATGATTACCCAATAAGCAAACATAGAGCATACAGCAAAAGTGTATTGATTTGCCCATTTTGGAACCATTCTAATGTGTAAAATAGCTGCATAAACTAAAATACTAATTAATGCCCAAGTTTCTTTAGAATCCCAGCTCCAGTATCTTCCCCAACTTTCATTTGCCCATATAGCACCCAAGAAATTTCCCACAGTGAGTAAGCAAAGTCCTAAAATCATTGCCATTTCGTTAATTCTTGTTGCTTCTGTGATGTTTCTTAAGATGTTTTCATTGTGTTTTCCATTAACTTTTAACATACACAACAAAATAAGTACAAAGATACCCAACAACGCACATAATCCCAAGAATCCATAACTAGCAGTAATAACTGAAACATGTATGGTTAACCAATAAGACTGTAATACAGGAACTAAATTAGTAATTTGTGGGTCCATTTGACTAAGATGAGCTACTCCTAAGGTAACCCCAGCTAAAATTGAAGTTAGCGATAGCGCAATAGGGCTTTTTCTTGAGAAGAAAATACCAGATAAAGATAAAGCCCAAGCGATATAAACCATACTCTCATAAGCATTGCTCCATGGTGCGCGGCCTGCTATATACCAACGCAAAGCCAAGCCTAGGGTATGGATGGAAAATGCTACGATGTTAAACACATAAACACATTTAAAAATAAAATCAATACGGATTTTTGGCATAAGCATTTTGATAAAAACAATAATCAAAAGCAAAAATCCTGCACACAAGTAAAGAGGTGCTAGGTTTACAAAAATTTGACTTTTATTGAAAAAGATTTCGGTGCTAATTTTTTTAGCACTTGGCATAACTTCATGGCCGTATTTTGCCTGATAATCTTTGATGATATTTAGATTTTTAGTTGCTTCTTCCCAGTTATTATGAGCAAGGGAGTTGCTCACTGCCTTGAAGTAATTTTCTAAGATAAGTCTTACTTCCGCACCTTCTTCGCCTTTTAAACCAATATAAGCTTCGCGCGGCGCAATCCACTGATTGTTGGTGCTATTTTGTAAAGGAATAAATCTAAAAATATCACCTGAAAAAATCAAATTTACAATATTAACTCTTTCATCAAGCTTGATGATTTCTTTATCAAAAACACTTCTGCGGTTTGGATTTTTTCTGTTGGCATTTTCTACGTATTTTTGTAGTTTATAAGAATCGGTTGTGAAAAAATCTTTAAAGCTAGTATAAGACCTAGGCTCAATGCCTAAAATTTTAGAAATTTCATCATTTACTAAGCGACTAGTTGGCATGAAAATGATGTCTTTATCATACCATGCACTTCCATCAAAAATCATTGATATAATGGTTGCTTCTGCGCTTTGACCTTGGAAAGTTGTGCTTTTGTGAATTTTTTCTAATACTTCCATAGCTAGAGTATTAAAAGGCACCATTCTACCATCAGGCTTTTGTACTACTAAAGAAGCAAGTTCTTTGGCGTGGTTTTCATCAACCTTAATAGGCTCAATCGCATGTAAATTAGATGTGCTAAATAGCATGAAAGCGAAAGCTAAAACAACACTAGTCTTTTTTAGTGTGTCTTGGTTGATTAATCTAGCTAGGGTTCTAAACCTTGAGTGAGGATTTAAAATATTTAAAAACATTCCTAGTGTAAGTAAAAAATACCCAATATAGGTTGGAATTTTCCCTGGATCTTTGTTAACTGAAAGTATGGTACCAAGCTCATCTTGATCATAAGAGCTTTGATAAAATCTATAGCCTTGATAGTCTAAGACATTATTCATGAATATTTTGTATTCTAATTTTTTATCCGCATTGTCAATTTCTACATAACTTGCATAAGACATAGGAGACATAGAACCAGGATAGCGTTCTAATTCAAAATCTTTTAGATACATTTCAAATGGCATTTCTATTCCTTTAGGACCCCATCTTAAAAAGAAAGGCTGACCTGCTACATCAATACGAATAGGCGAGTTGTATTCTACTAAAAAGACTTCCTTGGACTCACCTTTGTAACTTAGTTTTAATTTTAATGCATTGATAGCATTGTCTGAAAGTTGGGTTGGCATGTATTGAGTGCTTTGTGCAAAATCTTTAACGTGGTTTAATAGTGCATTATTCCAATATTTTGGCTCGCCAAATAAAGATATTAAAGCATTGCGACTGAGTTCTATCCAGCTATTTTTAAACCAAGTTAAAAAGCTTTCATCTTGAGCTTGGTTAACACCTTCTAAAGTTTTTTTACCATGCAGTGAAGCAAATTTAACAACAAGATTAATGTCATTGAAAGAGTACAGTCTTAAATCTTTAGCTTGTGCTTTTTGCTTTGCCTTTAAAACATTTTCTTTTCCATCGCTCATTGACATGTATTTTAAGTCAAAATCAGCACTGATTTTTAAATCTTTATCGATTTTGATATAAGGACTTGGTACAGTATCATTTAAAAAAGCAATATTAACCCCATCAATATTTTCTACATCACCTGCTTGAAAAAGAAGTTCTTTTGATTCGTTATTTTTTGAAAGCATTAAAGACAACAGCGGTGCAGAGTGATTATCATCTATGAAAATTTCTTTTGCATCTAGAATTAAATTTTCATATGCAATTTGAGCTTTTTCATCTGGTAAAATCAAATCAAATGAAAAATCGTTTACAAAAGGCAAGGTTGCGATATATTCAGATTTTGAGGCGCTATATACTTTATCATCTTTTAAAGTTGCTATGTAGATATAGCTTTTTGAAGTTTCTATGATGTTGTTTTTTTCATTTTCTCTAATGTGTAAATTTCCTTCAAATCCTGTGTATCTAGTCATGGCAGAACCTAACAAGATAAATAAAAATGAGATATGAAAAATTAACAGCGGTATTTTTTTCTTGTTGAACATTTTGTATTTAAAAAGAGCCGCTAAAAGGTTAATTCCAAGTATGAGTTGTATAAAACCAAACCAAGAAGTACCATAGATCATTGCCCAAGCTGTTGGTGTATTATAAGCACTTTCAATAAAAGTAGCTAAAGCACAAAATAGGGCAAAAATTAAAAATAAAAAAATAGAAATTTTAATATCTCCAAAAGCCAAAAGTTGTCTTTTCATGATTATGCTCCTAGATATTTTTTTCTAATCTCATCATTTCCTATGAGATCTTTCGCAGGAGCATGCATAGCTATTTTGCCATTTTCTAAAACATAAGCATAATCGCTTATTTTTAGGGCAGAGAATGCATTTTGCTCTACTAGTAAAATCGTAATACCTTCTTCTTTTAATTTAACGATAATATCAAAAACTTCACCTACAATTTTAGGTGCTAAACCCAAGGAAGGCTCATCTAGCATTAAGAGTTTAGGTTCGCTCATAAGTGCTCTTGAGATAGCTAGCATTTGCGCCTCTCCGCCACTAAGTGTACCAGCGAGTGCATTTCTTTTGTCTTTTAACCTTGGGAAAAGTCTATACATTTGATTTTTAAGGTGTTCATAATTTTCCGCATTATTAAAGGCACCGATTTTTAAATTTTCTTCTATGGTAAGATTGATAAAAACTCTTCTTCCTTCAGGCACTAAAGCAATACCTTTTTGAACTAAAGTGTGCGGTAAGTGTCTTTGGGTGTCATAGCCTAAAAAACTTACTTCCCCGGTTTTTTTAACACAATTAAGCATGGCATTAAGCGTAGAAGTTTTACCCGCGCCATTAGAACCTATTAGACTAACTATACTTCCTGTTTTTATAGTAAAATCAATACCTTTAATTGCCTCTATCAAGCCATAATATACGTGTAAATCTTTAACTACTAGCATTAAAATCTCCCAAATAAGCACTAATTACCTCAGGGTTTTGTACTGCATCATGAGGCTTTCCTTCAAAAATGGTTTTACCATAATCAAGTACCATAACCCTATCACAAAGCTTGTTAACAAATTTCATATCATGTTCGATTAATAAAACACTAATACCTCTATGATCTCTAATGTTAAAAATCAATTCAGCTAAATCATCGCTTTCGGTTGAGTTCATTCCTGCTGCAGGCTCATCAAGCAATAAAAGCTTGGGATTTGTTGCCAACGCTCTTGCGATCTCAACTTTTCTTTGTTGACCATAACTTAAACTTGTAGCTTTTTCTTCTGCTAAATGCGCGATATTGAGTTGCTCTAAAATTTCATAAGCTGCTTTTTTAGCATTTTTTTCTGCTTTGGAATATCTTCCTAGGTGTAAGAAAGCTTCAAAAATGCTATATTTGATGCTTTGATCAAAACCAATTAAGACATTGTCTAAAACACTCATGCTCGAAAAAAGCCTAATATTTTGAAAGGTTCTTGCGATACCTAAGTGTACGATTTTATGGGGCTTTAATTGATCAATTTTTTTACCTAAAAAAAACACTTCTCCGCTACTTGGTTTGTAGTTTCCTGTGATGATATTAAAAAGAGTGGTTTTACCTGCACCATTTGGGCCAATGAGTCCAAATATTTCTTTTTCTCTTATAGAAAAAGAAGTGTTGGTGATCGCAGTAACGCCACCAAAGTTTTTATGAATTGCTTTAAGTTCTAAAATCATTTTTTCTTCCTTTTAGAAAACTTAAATAAAATATCTGTCAATTCTTTATCCCCCATAATCCCTCTTCTTGCAAAAAGCATGACTAAAATCAATATAATAGAAAAAACAACCATTCTAAGACCTGGCATAGGTGGTGTTTCATAGCCAAAGATATTCATACTTTCATCTAAGAATCTTAAATATTCACTTCCACCTATTACGATAATAGCACCTATTATAGCTCCGGTAGTTGAACCTAAACCACCCAGTACAATAATGATTAAAAGCTGGAAAGTAAATAAAAAGTCAAATTGCTCTGGTGAAACTGAAGCTAAAGCACAAGCTAACAAGCCTCCTCCAACGCCTTCTAAAAAAGCTGAAGTGCTAAAAGCTAAGGTTTTGATATTAAAAGTATTAATACCCATTGCTAAAGCTGCATCTTCATCATCTCTGACTGCTTTCATAGCTCTACCAAATTTAGAACTAACGATATTTAAAATAATAATTACAGAGAATATGGCAATACCGCCACTCCAATACAAAGTAGTATGCTTAGGAATATCATTTAAACCTAAAGATCCATTGGTAACAGATGCAAAATTAATCGCCATTAGCTTAATAATAATACCAAAGCCTAGAGTTACAATAGCAAGATAATCCCCTCTAACTCTAAAAACCGCAAAGGCTAGAATCAATGATAACAGCATTGCGCAAAAACCGGCTGCAAGCAAAGCTACAATGAAGCTTGGTGAATGTATCATTAAGATAAAGCTACTTGGATCTTCTAAGGAAAATTGATCAATTTTACTTTCGCTTGTGAGTAAAACCAAAGCAGCAACATATGCTCCTATAGCTACAAAACCATTTGGTTCTAATGAAAACTGTCCTGTAACACCATTGATAAGATTATAGCTTACAGCTAAAATAACAAAAATAGCAATATTGCTTAAAATTCCTATTTTATAATCATTGAAAAAATAAGGAGAGATAAAAAGAAAAGCAAGCGCTATAATAAAAAAACTTAAATGTGTGATTTTTCTTGCAACCATATTAAAACCTACTTTTTTCAAAATTAATACCTAAAATTCCTGTTGGTTTAAATAATAAAATTAACACCAAAAAGATAAAAGCAAAGGCATCTTTAAAACCAGAAAGATCAGGAAAAATAGCAACCACAACTACTTCTGTAAAACCTATAATCAAGCCCCCTAAAACCGCTCCTGCTACAGAACCGATCCCTCCTAATACGGCAGCACCAAAAGCTTTAAGCCCAATAAGAGTTCCCATACTAGGTTCAACCGAAGGATAGCTCACTGCCCAAAAAATTCCGCCCACGGCAGCTAAAGCCGAACCTAATGCAAATACAATGGCTATAATACGGTTTGCATCAATACCCATTAAATTTACAGTGTGAATATCAAAGGCTAAAGCCCTAATTGCAATACCGTATTTGCTTTTATAAAGTATAAATAAAACTGCTAGTAGTATGAAAAATGTCAAAATTGGCACCAAGATAGTATTGATACTAACGCTGATATTGTTAAAATGAATAACTGTTTCAAGATAACTTGGTACAGGAAAGTATTTTGGTGTAGAACCAAATAAAACATTGAAGACATTTTGTACTAAAAAGCTTATACCTATAGCTGTGATAAGTAATGAAATTCTAGGCGCTTTTCGTAAAGGTTTATAAGCCACTCTGTCAATAGCAATACCTAAAGCTGCTGCAAAAAGCATAGCAAGGGATAAAGCACCTAAAAATGGTACATTCATACTTGTTACACAAAATAAAGCTGTGTATGCACCTACCATCATGATATCACCGTGTGCGAAATTGATGAGTCTTAAAACGCCATAGACCATTGTATAGCCTATAGCGATTAGCGCATACATACTACCTAAGCTAAAACCGTTGATTATTTGCTGTAAAATTAAAGAACTATCCATTGAACCTCTTAAAAAATTTATTTACGGTAAAATCGTATCTTTATATACTTGTTTTTGATTTTCTATTGATTTTATTACGATCGAACGTGTGGCATTGCCGCTTTTATCGATACTAATAACCCCGCTAACTCCTTCAAATTTAGAAGTCGCATGAATATTATTATTAATACATTCGCTTGTGAAATTATTGACACATTTTTGCATTGCTTCAAAAATAACAAAGTAAGCATCTGCGCCCATAGCTGTGAAATTTGGTACTTCTTTACTTTGTTTTTCTTTCTCATACGCCAAGATAAAATCTTTTGAAAGATTGGTTGGTGGGTTGTTATAGTCAAAGCTATCAGTAAATAAATACCCTTCTGCTGCATCTTGTGCAAGATTGATAAAGGTTTCATCTGCTACACCATCTGCTGAACCCATTGGGATATTAATACCCATGGCTTTTGCTTGACGAGCAAATAAAGATGCTTCGGTATAATATACAGGTAGATAAATAAAGTCAGGTTTTAAATTTTTAATTTGTGAAAGTATAGCTTTAAAATCTTTATCGCCAGCGGTAATTCTAAATTTATCTAAAATTTTTCCACCTTGCTTGTTGAATTCTTTTTCAAAAGCCCTTGTTAAACCTAAAGAATAATCAGCGCTTTGATCACTAATGATTACAGCTTTGGTGTAGTTTAGCTTATTTTTAATATATGCTGCCAAAGATGAGCCTTGAAAGCTATCCATAAAGCAAACTCTACTTGCGTATAATTTTTTATTTAAAATTTTATCTGCTGTGGCCGCAGGAGCTACAACAGGGATCTTTTTTTCTTCACCAATTCTAATTACTTGTAGAGTATTTGCTGTGAGCATTTCTCCGATTAAGGCATAGGCTTTGTTTTGTGAAACTAATCTTGTGCTAGCATTCGCACTTTCTATTTTATCACCTTTGGTATCAACCACAACAAGATTTACCGTATCGCCATTGCTTAAAGTGTTTTTCATTGAATTAGCGATTTTTACCCCATCTAAAGCGCTTTGTCCATAAGCTGCAGTCGCTCCCGTTAGTGGTAAAACTACGCCGATATTAATTTCTTTTGCTTGTATGATGTTGGCAGCTATAATAGAACATATAGCAAAACTAATTTTTTTCATAGTTTAACCTTTCAAGGATTGATAATAGTTTTATAAACTTGTTTTTGTTCTTGTATTTCTTTTATGACTACAGAACGACTTGCATTGCCACTAGCATCAATGCTAATAACCCCACCAACACCTTCAAAATTTGAAGTTGAGTGAATTTTTTCGTTGATGCACTGAGAGTTAAGATTGTTAGCGCATTCATTCATCGCATTTATCATTACATAGTAAGCATCTGCACCCATCGCAGAAAATGCTGGTAATTCTTTTGTGCCATGATCTTTTTCATAGGCTGCAATGAATTGTTTAGATAAATCAGTTGGCGGGTTGTTGTAATCAAAACTATCTGTAAATATAACCCCATTTACTGCATCTCCGCCAAGTTCGATAAAAGTTTTATTGTTAACACCATCGCCTGCACTAAGTAGCTTGTTAAAGCCAATTGTTTTTGCTTGTCTTGCGATTAAAGCTGCTTCAGGATGGTAAATTGGCATATATACGAAGTCTGGATTGATGCTTTTTAATTGTGATACAATCGCTTTAAAATCTTTATCGCCCGAAGAAATGGTCAATTTTTTAAGTATTTTCCCGCCATTTTTTTTGAATTCTTTTTCAAAAGCTCTTGCAAGCCCTAAAGAATACACATTACTTTGATCAACAATTACCACTACGCTTTTTAAATTTAAATCTTTATAAGCATAGTTGGCAAATTTATCTCCTTGGAAACTATCCATAAAGCATACTCTACTAGCATAACTTTTTTTATCTAAAAGTTTATCGCCTGAAGCAACAGGGGCGATAACAGGTATTTTTCTTTCTTCTGCTATAGATAAAACTTGCATAGTATTTGGTGTAACAGCTTCGCCTATTAATCCTAAAACCTTATCTTGGGATATAAGTCTTGTGGTAGCACTTGCTGCTTCAATTTTATCACCTTTAGTATCAATAGCAATAATTTTTACGCTATCACCATTTTTTAAATTTGGATTTAAGGTATTTGCAAGTTTGATACCTTCATATACATCATTACCATAAGCTGCTAAAGCCCCAGTAAGTGGTAAAACCACGCCTATTTTTACTTCTGCAGCATAGATTGTGCTAGCACAAAGTAAGCTAGCTAGTAGTAGATTTTTTTTCATAAAAAACTCCTTTTTGTTATTTTAAAAATATATTATTTTTTGTTTTGGGAGCAGGTTCTTCTTCTAAGAGTTCTTTTTGATTTAACTCTATTGAAAAATTTTGCCCTTTTAAATATGCAATAATATGATTCATATCACTATCGCTTAATTTTTTAGCATATATGCTCATTTGAATATTATCGCTTGATTGATTTTTGAAATAACCATTGGCATAATCTTTTAAAGCTCCTTTGATTTCCTCAGGGCTTAAATCTTTGATCGCCTTCATTCCATAGGAATTTTTTTCACCATTTTCTCCATGACAGGTATTGCATTTGTTTTTAAAATATATTTCTTTAGCTTTGTCTAGGTCATAGCTAATATTGTCATTAAAAGTATATGTAAATAAAGACTTTACATTAAAAGCCATTGCAGAATTTATAAACAAAATGCCAATTATCAACAAGCGTAACATTATATGCCTTTTTTTAGTTATAAATAAAGCTCGATTATATCTAAAAAAAATAAACAGTTTTGATTTATGCATGCTTTTTTAAAAAATTCCAAAGCATTAAGTCATTTTGTAAAGGCTTATAGAGGTAAGATTTTAAGATTACTTGCAAGGGAAAATATACAAGATAAAGTAAGTTTATTGGAAAAATTGCCAAGTGAATT
>NZ_NREN01000014.1:0-32324 GCF_003627915.1 Campylobacter sp. P255 | reverse complement strand
GAAAAGGAAATGAAATTATAGCAACAAAAGCTTAAAGTTTTATTAAATGAAAAAAGAAATGAAAATAAAAAAAGAAATTTATAGAAAGGAGAATTTATAAATATAGAATAAAAGAATATAAAAGAATATAAAAGAATATAAAAGAATATAAAAGAATATAAAAGAATTAAAGTGTATTGATATAGGGTGTATGAAGTGAAGTGTGTTAAAGAAGTGGTGGGGGGGGGTTATACTCTATTTTTTTGCTTATTAAGAAGGTTAACACTTAATAAAACAATAAAACTAAAAATTAAAAGTATAAGGCTATAAACATGAGCTGTAGTAAAATCTAAATTTTCCATACTTTCATATATAGCAATACTTGCTACTTTCGTTTCCCCATTTAAAGAACCACCTATCATTAACACTATACCAAACTCACCCATAGTATGTGCAAAACTTATTACCAAAGCACTGAGTATAGCTGGTTTAATACTAGGTAAAATTACTCTAAAAAGCGTGATGAAAGAATTTTTTCCTAAAGAAAAACTCGCTTCAACGATATTTTTTGAAATTAATGTCATGGAAGTATACAAAGGATTAAACATAAAAGGTAGTGAGTAAATACAACTTGCTATAACCAATCCCTCAAAAGTAAAAGCCAAAGTGATATCAAAGTGCTTTTCTAAAAATACACCTAAAAAAGAATACTTTGAAAATAAAATCAACAAGTAAAAACCAACAACAGATGGTGGTAAAACCAAAGGTAAGGTTATAATTGTTTCTAAAATTTTTTTTGTTCTAAAATGTTTAAAAGCAAAAATCCAAGCAAGTGGCACACAAAAACAAAATAAAATAACACAGGTAATAATAGAAAGCTTCATTGAAACTAAAAAGGGAGTCCAGTCAATATTTTGAAGTAGTTGCAGCATTATCAAAGCTTCGTTCTCAAGCCAAAAAAGGCTTGAGATTATTTTCCTAGAGTTGGCTGCATTTCAATGATCTTCCAAGGGAGTCCTTGAGTGTTTAACTCATCCATAAAAGGTTTAGCGTCAAATTCTTCCATATTAAATACACCCTTACCTTGCCAAATTCCTTTCGCAATTAATTTTGTACCTATCATTGCAGGAACTCCGGTGGTGTAGCTCACAGCTTGCGCTCCAGTTTCTTTAAAGCATTCTTCGTGATTACAAACATTATAAATATATACTTGCTTATCTTTTCCATCTTTTACACCACGTATTACACAACCTATGTTTGTATAACCCTTAGTACGAGGTCCTAAACTAGCGGGATCAGGAAGCAAGGTTTTTAAAAATTCTATTGGTATTATTTCTTTACCTTGATGTATAACAGGTTTAATGCCCAGCATACCAACATTTTCAAGGCATTTCATATGAGTTAAATAACTTTGCCCAAAAGTCATAAAAAATCTAATTCTTTTTAAACCCTTAATGTTTTTCACTAGACTTTCAAGTTCTTCATGATAAAGCAAATAACTATCTTTTATCCCTACTTCAGGATAATCCCACTCCATTTTTATTTCCATAGGCTCAGTTTCTATCCACTTACCTTCTTGCCAATAACGCCCTTTTGCTGAAACTTCTCTTAAGTTGATTTCAGGATTGAAATTAGTTGCAAACGCATAACCGTGATCTCCTGCATTACAATCTAATATATCGATATAGTGAATTTCATCAAATAAATTTTGCTGCGCATAAGCACAAAAAACATTGGTCACACCAGGATCAAATCCACTACCTAATAGCCCTAAAATTCCTGCTTCCTTAAATTTTTCGTTTTTTGCCCATTGCTCTTTGTATTCAAATTTAGCTAAGTCAGGGTGTTCATAATTTGCAGTATCTACATAATGAATATTAGTTTGAATACATGCATCCATTAAAGTTAAATCTTGATAAGGCAAAGCCACATTTAGTAAAATTTCAGCCTTTGTTTTTTTGATAAGCTCAACCACAGCGGCGGTATCATCTGCATCAATTTGCTCAGTGTAAATTTCTACACCTAAGCGTTCTTTGATAAACGCAGCTATTTCATCACACTTGCTTTTAGTTCTACTTGCTAGAGTTATTTTACTAAAAACATCGCTATTCATTGCGCATTTTACAGTTGCAACGCGACTTACACCACCTGCACCTATAATTAAAAGATTTTTCATTAGCCTTCCTCAATTTTTTTGAAAATTGTAGCAAAAAAACTTTATAAAGCATTGAAATTCAATCATAAAAATCTTTTTATAATCTTTTTTTAAAATAAAACAAGTAAAATGATAATTTTTTAAATTTTTTAAGGACACTTATGAATTTACAAAGTGTAGAACTATCTTATCCTATTATTACTACATTTATTACCTATGCATTTTTAATGCTTTTTATAGGTTTTTATTTTTACAAAAAAAATCAAAACAGTAAAGATTATTTTGTCGGAAATGCCTCTATGGGGCCTGTTGTTTCGGCTTTAAGCGCTGGTGCTTCTGATATGAGTAGTTGGCTATTAATGGCCTTTCCTGGTGCATTATATGCAGCTGGTCTTGGACAAATATACATTGCTATAGGCTTGACTTTTGGAATGTTTTTAAATTGGACCTTTGTCGCTAAAAGACTAAAAATCTTCTCGCAAATTGCCAAAGACTGCATTACAATACCTGATTTCTTTGAGAGTCGTTTTCATGATAACAAACATATCTTAAGAAGTGTATGTTCGATCGTGATTTTAGTGTTTTTTACAATTTATATTAGCGCTGGATTAGTAAGTGGCGCTAAACTTTTTGAAAGTGTATTTAACTTGCCTTATCTTTATGCTTTGAGTATTGGATTTTTGGTGATTGTTTTATATACTTTTTTAGGAGGATATAAAGCTGTTTGCTGGACTGATATGATACAAGGACTTTTAATGATGGGTTCTTTGGTAATCATTCCTTTTGTGATGATTTTTGAACTAGGTGGTTTTGGCGAAGCGTTTTCTACTATACATGATGTTAAACCACAAGCTTTTGGATTAGATGGTGGTGGCTGGTTAGTGGTAGTTTCAACTCTAGCATGGGGGCTTGGATATTTTGGTCAACCTCATATATTAATTCGTTTTATCTCTATAAAAAATGTAAAAGAAATTCCTACTGCAACTTTCATTGGGATAACCTGGATGGTAATATCCTTAGCAGGAGCTGCAATGATAGGTTTTTTAGGTATTGCTTATATGGCAAAATTTAACCTTAGTCTAAATGACCCTGAAAGAATATTTATCGTAATGTCTCAAGTGCTTTTTAACCCTTGGGTAGCAGGAATTTTACTCAGTGCTATTTTAGCTGCCATTATGAGCACAGCTAGTTCTCAACTACTAGTGTGTGCATCTACTTTAGTGCAAGATTTTTACACACAAATTTTAAAAAGAAAGACAAGTGACAAAAACATTACCTTATTCTCTCGCATGGGTGTTTTGGTTGTTGCTTGTGTAGCCTTTGTGCTTTCGCTTGATACACAAAGTCAAATTTTAGGTATTGTTTCATATGCATGGGCGGGTTTTGGAGCTAGTTTTGGAAGTGTTATTTTATTTGCACTATTTTACAAAAACATGAGCAAAGAAGGTGCTATAGCGGGTATGATTAGTGGGGCTTTAACTGTTATATTATATAAACATTTTGGCTCAAATTTCATAGCAGTTTATGAAATCATTCCTGGATTTTTAGTTGCGAGCTGTTTTATTGTAATCTTTAGCACTATTTTTAAAGCAAGTAAACAGAGTGTCTGTCACTATGAAAAAATGCTAAAAGAGATCTAAAATGTTTAGATCTTTTTTTTACTCCAAAAAATGGGCATTATGGGCTTATGCGGGATTATTTTTTTTATTAGCCTCTTTACTTGCACAAACTTCTATTAATGTTGCCATTAATGAATGGTATAAAGACTTTTATGATGTTTTACAAGATGCCAAAAATCACAATATTAATGATTTTTATTATTTCATCAAGCAATTTTTATATTTAGCTTTACCTTATGTTTTTATTGCAACCATTACGCAATATTTTGGTAGCATTTATGCCTTTAAATGGCGTGAAGCGATGACTTTTGATTATATTAAATTTTGGCAAAAAAAAGATGACAACATAGAAGGTAGCTCGCAAAGAATTCAAGAAGATATTTACAATTTCTCAAAAATTATAGAAAGCTTAGGATTGGCTTTTGTTAAAGCTATAATGACTTTAATTGCTTTTGTGCCTATTTTATGGATGCTAAGTGCACATGTCCATCTACCTATCTTAAAAGATATCAGTGGTTCTTTAGTATGGATAGCTTTTTTAGTATCCCTAGGAGGGCTTATTATATCATGGTTTGTTGGCATTAAACTCCCTGGACTTGAATATAACAATCAAAAAGCAGAAGCTGCCTTTAGAAAAGAACTAGTCTTTGCAGAAGATGACAGAAAAAATTATGCTAGCGATGAAAGCATTTTAAGTTTATTTACTGGGCTTAAAGTTAACTATAAAAGATTATTTTTACACTATGGATATTTTAATGTGTGGTTATATTTATTTGAGCAATTTATGGTTATAGTTCCTTTTTTAATCATGGCTCCAAGCTTATTTTTAGGTCTTATACAACTTGGAATTATTATACAAGTTGGAAATGCCTTTGATCAAGTTAGATCTTCATTTAGCATTTTCATCACCAACTGGACTACCATAACTCAGTTACGTAGTATTTACAAACGTTTAGATGAATTTGAAAAAAATATAGAATACAGAAAAAAATAAATTAATTTAAAATATACCGTTTATTTTAAGCTGATTTTATAGTTTTGATTTGATATAATTTTGCGAAAAATTTTATTAAAGGAGTTTTTTTGGACCCCAGTCAATCTTTAGACTTAAATCAAACATTACCTACAGTTGCATCAATCGATGTAGGCTATTCTACTTTTATGATTCTTGTTGCACTAGCATTAGTGCTTTTAAACGGCTTTTTTGTTCTTTCTGAATTTGCCATTGTCAAAGTTCGTAGATCAAAACTAGAAGAAATGGTAAAAGAAAAAAAACGCAATGCTAAAAAAGCTTTAGAAGTTACCTCTAAACTTGATACTTATCTAAGTGCATGTCAGCTTGGTATCACATTAAGTTCTCTTGCTCTTGGTTGGATAGGCGAACCCGCTATTGCTAAACTGCTTGAAGTGCCTTTGGCAAATTTAGGTTTAAACTCCACGTTAACGCATACCATTGCATTTATTATTGCATTTGCGATCATCACTTTACTACATGTTGTATTAGGTGAACTTGTACCAAAAAGTATCGCAATCACTATTGCAGATAAAGCCGTACTATGGATAGCAAGACCTTTACACTTATTCTGGTTGCTTTTCTTGCCATTTATAAAGACATTCGACTTCTTAGCGGCTAGTTCTTTAAAAATCATTGGTATCAAACCTGCAAAAGAACATGAATTAAGTCACTCTGAAGAAGAAATTAAATTCATTGCAAGTGAAAGTCAAAAAGGCGGTGTACTAGATGAATTTGAAACAGAAATCATTCGCAATGCTGTTGACTTTTCAGACACTGTCGCAAAAGAAATCATGACACCAAGAAAAGATATGATATGTCTTAATAAGCAAAAAAGTTATGAAGAAAATATGCAAATTGTCTGTCAGCACAAGCATACTCGTTTTCCATACATAGATGGATCAAAAGATGTTATCTTAGGTATGGTACACATTAGAGATATTATGCAAAATGAACTAAGTAAAAACAAGAAAAAACTAGATGATTTCTTGATCAAAATGATTTTGGTTCCAGAAAACATTAGTATTTCAAAAGTTCTTTTTATGATGAACAAAGAGCAAGTACACACTGCGTTAGTTGTTGATGAATACGGTGGAACAGCAGGTCTTTTAACCATGGAAGATATCATGGAGGAGATTGTTGGTGATATCAATGATGAACATGATGATTCTAGTCCGCACTTTAAAAAACTTGCAGAAAATATTTATGAATTTCAAGGAAGATATGAAATTAGCGAAGTTGAAGAATTGCTCAATATACGCTATGATGAAGATTTAGAGCAAGTTACTATAGGTGGATATGTATTTAATCTTCTTGGTCGTCTCCCGGTAGTTGGAGATAGAATAGAAGATGAATTTTGCCACTATGAAGTTAAAAAAATGGATGGCAATAGCATAGAACGTATCAAAGTAGTACGTAAAAACACTGAAGAGGAAGAGTAAAAACTCTTCTTCATTCTAATATAATTTTCTCACGCACTCATTCAAACTCATTCAAACTCATTCAAACTCATTCAAACTCATTCAAACTCATTCAAACTCATTCAAACTCATTCAAACTCATTCAAACTCATTCAAACTCATTCAAACTCATTCAAACTCATTCAAACTCATTCAAACTCATTCAAACTCATTCAAACTCATTCAAATTAAAAACTATCCCAGAAATTGCGAATATTATTTTCCATAAAACTACATAATTTTATAAGAGAGTTAGCAAAACATAAAATATGAAATACAAAATAAAATAGAAAGAAAAAAGAAGAATAAAAAAATAAGATGAGCTATAAAAGCTCATCTTTATGAAATTAACCGTTTCTTTTTTTGATAATTTCTTCAGAAACATTCTTAGGAACTTCATCATAATGATCAAATTCCATAGAGTAAGTAGCACGGCCTTGGGTTTGGCTTCTAAGATCAGTTGAATATCCAAACATTTCAGCCAATGGACAAAATGCTGTGATGATTTTATTACCACCTCTTTCATCCATTGAGTTAACCTGACCACGGCGTTTATTTAAATCACCAATAACATCGCCCATATATTCTTCAGGAGTTTCAACTTCAACTTTCATCATAGGTTCTAAGATTACTGCACCTGCTTTTCTAGCACCTTCTTTAAAGCCCATAGAAGCCGCGAGTTTAAATGCCATTTCAGAAGAATCCACTTCGTGGTAACTTCCATCATAAACTGTTACTTTAACATCTTCAACAGGATAACCCGCTAAAACACCATTTTGCAATGCTTCTTGTACACCTTTATCAACTGCTGGAATATATTCTTTTGGAATTACCCCACCTTTGATATCATTTACAAACTCATAACCACTACCTGGCTCAAGTGGCTCAAGTCTTAAGAATACATGACCATATTGACCACGACCACCTGATTGTTTGGCATATTTATACTCTTGCTCAACTGTTTTTCTAATAGTCTCACGATAAGCAACTTGAGGTTGTCCAACTTCAGCTTCAACTTTAAATTCTCTAAGCATACGATCAACAATAATTTCTAAGTGAAGCTCACCCATACCTGAAATAATAGTTTGACCACTTTCCTCATCTGTAGAAACTCTAAAGCTTGGATCCTCTTGTGCTAATTTATTTAAAGCAATTGACATTTTTTCTTGATCTGCTTTTGTTTTAGGTTCAACAGCAACTGAAATAACAGGATCTGGGAAGTCCATTCTCTCTAAAATAACTTTATCTTTTTCACTTGCTAAAGTATCACCGGTTAATGTATCTTTAAGACCAACAACAGCTCCGATTTCTCCAGCATATAAAGTTTTAATTTCTTCTCTTTTATTGGAGTGCATTTTCAAAAGACGACCAATTCTTTCTTTTTTGTCTTTAGTTGAATTGTATGCATAAGAACCACTTTCTAAACTTCCTCTATAAACACGAACGAAAGTTAATTGTCCAACAAAAGGGTCAGTCATGATTTTGAATGCAAGTCCTGCAAATTCACCATCATCAGTTGATTTTACAGAAACTTCTGTACCATCTTCATATTCACCTTTGATATTTGCTACTTCATCAGGAGCTGGCAAGTAAGCTACAACAGCATCAAGTAATGGTTGAACACCTTTATTTTTAAAAGCTGTACCACATAGCATTGGAACCATAGAAAGATTCAAACAACCTGCTTTAATACCTGCTTTAATTTCTTCTTGAGTAAGCTCTTCCCCGCCTAAATATTTTTCCATTAATTCATCACTAGTTTCAGAAACCGCTTCTATCATTTTTACACGATATTCTTCAGCTTTTTCCATTAACTCAGCTGGAATTTCTTTTTCTACATAATCAGTTGGCTTGTTTTCATCTTCCCATACTAAAGCTTTCATAGTGATAAGATCGATCACACCTTTGAAATTATCTTCAGCACCGATTGGAATTTGAAGTGGAACTGGATTTCCTTTTAGACGATTTTTAATTTGTTCTTCAACATTAAAGAAATTTGCACCAATTCTGTCCATTTTATTTACAAAAACAATTCTTGGAACACCATATTTATTAGCTTGTCTCCAAACTGTTTCTGATTGTGGTTGTACACCACCTACTGAACAAAATACCGCAACAGCACCATCTAAAACACGCATTGATCTTTCAACTTCGATTGTAAAGTCAACGTGGCCCGGAGTGTCAATAAGATTGATTTGGTGATTCTTCCAAAAACAAGTTGTTGCAGCAGAAGTAATTGTAATACCTCTTTCTTTTTCTTGCTCCATCCAGTCCATTGTAGCTGCACCATCATGTACTTCACCGATTTTATGACTCATACCTGTGAAGAAAAGGATTCTTTCACTTGTAGTTGTTTTTCCGGCATCAATGTGCGCTGCAATACCTATATTTCTAACTCTTTTTAAAGGAGTACTTCTTGACATTATTTACACCTTTTCTTACCAACGATAATGAGCAAATGCTTTATTAGCTTCTGCCATTTTATAAGTATCTTCTTTCTTCTTGAACGAAGCACCTTTACTATTAGCTGCATCTAGTAATTCAGCTGCTAATTTCTCAATCATAGTTCTTTCGCTTCTTTTTCTAGCAAAAGAAATAATCCAACGAATAGCTAAAGCTTGTTGTCTAGCTGGGCGTACTTCAACTGGTACTTGGTAAGTCGCTCCACCTACACGGCGAGATTTAACTTCCAATAAAGGTTTGATATTTTCAATAGCATCATTAAAAATTTCTATACCTTTTTTTTCTCCGCCTTTTTTATCGATAGCTTCTAAAGCACCATACATAATAGTTGTTGCTGTACTTTTTTTACCATCATACATTAAAGAATTAATGAATTTTGTGATTACTTTGTTTCCATAAATCGGATCAGGCAAGACTTCTCTTACCGGAGCTTTTCTTCTTCTCATATTTTTCCTTCAAATTTATAATTTTACTCAAACAAAATCAAATCTAACGGATTTGTCTGTATGTTTATTACTTAGCAGCTGCTTTAGGGCGTTTTGCACCATATTTAGAACGAGAAACAGTTCTTTTTGCAACACCTGCTGTATCTAAAGCACCACGCACAATGTGATACTTCACACCTGGTAAGTCTTTTACCCTACCACCACGTACTAAAACAATGCTGTGTTCTTGTAGGTTGTGACCTTCACCACCAATATAACTAATAACCTCAAAGCCACTTGTAAGTCTTACTTTGGCAACTTTTCTTAACGCTGAGTTTGGTTTTTTAGGGGTTGTAGTATAAACCCTAGTACAAACTCCCCTTCTTTGTGGGCAATTTTTAAGCGCTGGAGATTTAGATTTTTCTAAAACTTTTTTGCGCTCTTTTCTAACCAATTGATTTATGGTAGGCACAATAATTCCTTTCTTTAAAAAATATAATAAACTTTGGATAATACCTAAATTTTACTTACAAAAATATAAACTAGATGTATTTTATTTTTACTTTATTAAGTACATTGATAAATAGTGTCATATTAACCAAATACACGCAAAATGTATTTGTTATAAAATCGAAAGAAAATCCTATCTAAAAATAGATAGGATTAAAAACTATTGTTTGTTAGTGTTGTATTGCAAATAAACCACATGAGTTGCTAGGTATTCCTCAAGCCCATGTTTACCATCAGCTCCCCCTATACCGCTTTTTCTAAATCCTGCATGAAAACCTTGCATTGCTTCGAAATTTTCACGGTTGATATATGTTTCACCAAACTTAATCTCTCTGCTTGCTCTCATTGCTATATCTAAATTTTGTGTATAAATAGAGCTTGTAAGACCATATTCGCAATCATTTGCCATATCAATAGCCTCATCAAGAGTATCAAATTTAGCAATCGGTAAAATAGGTGCAAAAATTTCTTTTTGCATAATTTCATCTTCATGCTTAACATTTGTAAGAACACTTGCAGGAAAATAATATCCGCTTGTATCGGTTATTTTTCCACCGCACTCTACAACTGCACCTTTAGCTTTAGCTCTCTCAAGCATCGCCAAAGCATTATCAACACCTGCTTGATTTACAAGTGGACCCATATCAAAATCACCTTTTAGAGTATTGCCAACACTTACTTTACTCATAGCTTTGACAAATTTATCCACAAATTCATCATAAATACTTGAATGCACATAAGCTCTTTCAGCGCAATTACACACCTGGCCGTTGTTGCAAATTCTACTAGCTTTAATTGCTTCAACTGCTAAGTCAATATCAGCATCTTTACAAACTATAGCCGGTGCTTTACCACCTAGTTCTAGCGATACTTTAATGATGTTTTTCGCAGCAGCTTCCATTACTCTGGTGCCTGCTTCAACACTCCCTGTAAGACTCACCATGCCTATATTTTCATTGCTTGATAACTCATGTCCTACCACACTTCCTTTACCCGCTACTAGATTAAATACTCCTTTAGGTAAAGAACTTTGTGCAACAAGTTTTGCAAATTCAAAGGCATTATTAGGTGTTTCACTACTTGGTTTTATAACAATCGTATTGCCTGTAACTAAAGCAGGTGCCATTTTTCTAGCAATAAGAAAAAATGGAAAATTCCAAGGTAAAATTCCGCCAATAACCCCGATTGCACTTTTATATAAATAAATATGCTCATTAGGTCTATCACTTTGTATAATCTCACCTTCATACCTTCTAGCCCATTCTGCCATATAGTCCATATAATCTGCTGTAAAGTTAATCTCTATACTTGCAAGAGTTCTTGTTTTACCCTGTTCTTGCATTAAAACTTCGGTTAAATAATTTGCATTTTTACGTATTAAATTTGCAATTTCTCTTAAATAACTCGCTCTTTCAATCGCCGGCTTTGCTTCCCAAGACTTCTGTGCTTTTTTTGCTGCTTCAATGGCTCTTTTTGTATCCTCTAAAGAAGCACTAGCCACTCTTGATACTACTTCTTTTGTAGCAGGATTTAAAACCTCAATAAATTCACCATCATGTGGAATAAATTCACCATCAATATAATTTAAATAAGTTGTCATTTTTTCTCCTTTCAATCTAAATGAAACACTTCTTCCATATCTAGCCATTTTTGACCCGCATAGCCTAAAGATATTTGGCAAGGATCTGTCACTCTCCACCATTTTTGTGTGTTTACATCTTTTGCCATTTTTGCCATATCCGCTTCAAAATCAGCACCAACGTATTCAAAATATGCAAATAAATACTCTCCGAATAAATAAATAGAGTAATTTTGTATATTACATTTTTTAATCATCTCACAAACCCCATCATAGGGTTTAGCGTGAAGATCTTTATATTCTTGTATTTTTTCCTTTTTAACTTTTATGATTTGCCCATATCTTTGCACCTATCCTCCTTGTAAATTGATAAAGCATTTTTATAAAATATGCCATCTAGATCTTTAAAAACTCCGCTTTCTACAGTAAGCTTCGCCCATTGACTTGGTGGTATTTTTGCAACCGGATAATTACTACCAAATAAAAATCTATCTTCGTTAAAAATGCTTTTTAAAAACACAAAACACTCTTTTACAAACTCTTTGTGAGTTTCTATTGTAAAATCATCTGGAGCGGAAATTTTTATCCATAAATTGGAAAAAAGTTTTAATTTTTCTAGAGTTTTTTTATATGTTTCAAAACATTCCATTTTAGGGCTACCCATATGATTTAGCACAACCTTTAAATCAGAATTTTCTTGCAAAAACCTTTCTAAAAACCATAATTCTTCATTCTTCATACAAGCTTCAAAAACTATATTTTCTTGTTTTAAAACTCGCAATATAATCTTAAAATCTGGTTCAAATAACCTTCTAGCACCTTTTTCGCTTGTATGCATTACTTCTCTAAAAGCACAAAGTTGATCTTTGCATTCTAAATCAGCCAAACAAAGAAAAAGCGCATGAAGCCTCCTTTGCTCTAATGCAAACAAAGCTTCCTTGCTTTTATCATCGCTATTAGTTTCAACATACATTGCACCTAAAAATTGATAGTCTTTATATTCTAATTTTGCTCTTTCAAATTCAAAATTTTGATCTAATCTATCATTAGATTTTATCCATGAAATAGGCATTTTACTTAAATCCCAAAGATGCAAATGAGAATCAAAAATAGCTTGCATGCTATGCCTTTATTTTAGAACCAAAAAATCCATACCAAGATACATACAAGAATAAAGGAGCCATCACCAAATACCCCATACTTGTTCCAAAATGATCATTAACCAAACCTACAATAATAGGCATAATTGCACCACCTACTATACTCATAACCAGCAAAGAACCGCCTAGTTTTACTTGGTTAAAAGGAAGATTTTTGGTTGCAACGGCAAAAATAGTTGGAAAGGAAATTGACATGAAAAAAAACAAAGCAATTAAAATCACTATACTAATAAAACCACTTGCAAAATACAAACACACACATAAAATTACATTAATAAATGAGTACCATCCTAAAATAACTTCACCTTTAATTTTTTTCATTAAAGGGGTAGAAAGGATACGACCCATCATAAAAACAACTAGTGCAATAGAAAAATAATACGCCCCTTGCTCATCTTTTAAATTTTCATTATGTTCACTAAGATAATTAATAAAAAACGCACCTGCACTTACTTGATTTGCTATATATAAAAACTGGGCTAGAAGACCGAGATTAAAATGTTTATGCTTAAACACTCCTATGGGTTTTGAAGTGTCTGTTTACTCATAATCGCTACTCACAGCAGCACCTTCTGGAATTTTATTTAAAGCAAAAGCAATTAAAACCAAAATAACAATAGCTGCTATCCCCACATACACAAGTTGAACATTGCCCATATTAGCTAGCAAGGCTGCTTCGATTTGCTCTTTACTTGCTCCATCTGCCTGCTTAGTAATAGATAAAAATAAAGCACCTCCTATAATAGGTCCTAAAAATTGCCCCAAGCCATTAAAACTTTGAGCAGCGTTAATCCTAAAACTTGCATTTTTTTCATCCCCTAGTTTTACCATATAAGGATTTGCGCTAGTTTCTAAAGAACCAATACCACAAGCTAATATAAAAAACGCAAATAAAAACAAATAAAAATTAGCCAAATTGGTTGCTGGTATAATCAATAAACAACCTATCGCATACAAAATTAAACCAAATATAATAGCGATTTTGTACGAGTATTTATTAGCGATATAACCCGCAGGTAGTGCTATAATAAAATAAGCACCAAAATATGCAAGCTGTAAAAATCCGCTTTCATGCTGTGTAATATGTAGGTGATTTTGAAAATTTTTATTCATTACATCAATCAAACCATAGCTTACTCCCCATAGGAAAAAAAGAGAAGTAACTAGAATAATTGCTATTTTTATATTTTTAGAATTACTTAGCATATAAACCTCCTTTTGCTAATTTTCATCCCAATTTAAAGCTCTATCTAGATGGATATATCCACCATCTGGAGTTAAAATTTGTCCTGTTGTATGTGATGCAAGAGGACTTAGAGTAAAAACAGCTGTGTTTGCTATCTCTTCTATGGTTGTAAAGCGGTGACCCAAAGGGATACATTTTGCTATTTTTTCATATTGTTCTTTTGGATTTGGAAAGTTAGATAACCATTTTTCATAAAGCGGGGTCATCACTTCAGCCGGTGCAATTGCATTTACTCGAATATTATCTTTTGCAAAAGCGCATGCCCATTCTCTTGTAAAACCTATCTGAGCAGCCTTAGCAGAGGCATAAGCTGATGTTCTACCTTGACCTGTTAAACCTGTCTTACTGGTAATATTTAAAATACTCCCTTGTTCTTTTTTGATATATGGTAAACATTCCTTAGCCATAGTATAATAATGAAAAAGATTGTTCTCATAAGATTTGATCAGATCCTGAGTGCTTGTGTTTTCAATATGCAAATTATCATTAGCACCTGCATTATTAACCAAAGCATATATTCCACCATAACTATCAACCACATTTTTCACAAGCATTGTAATTTGTTCTGTACTTTTTAAGTCTATTTGATAAAAACCGTAATTTTCACAAATTTCTTTTAGTTCGTTGTGATTTTTTTCTGCTATTTCACTTCTTGAAAAAATAACAGGAATTCCACCCTCTAGCGCCCATAATTTAGCAATGCCATAACCAATACCTTTTGCCCCACCAGTGATAATACAAACCTTATTTTGAATTTTTAAATCCATATTACATCCTTTTTATAATTTAACAAGTTGTTGCAAGTCTCCAAACTGAAAAGTCGTTTTGCTCGTTTATTTCCGCTTTTACTAATTCTCCATTTGAAATCCGCACAATCAAATCTATAAGTTCATCGCGAACATCCTCTTTTGTTTTCACCCCATCGATAATACTTCCAGCGTTAATATCAATAGCATCATTCATATTTGTATAACAAAAAGTATTAGAACTCATTTTAATAGTAGGTACTATAGCTGATCCAGTAGGAGTACCACGCCCTGTTGTAAAAACGCATATATTCGCCCCACCTGCAACCATAGCACTAAGTTGTTCTATGTCATTTCCAGGGGTATTCATAAAGGTAAGTCCTTTAGAAACTACGGGTTTAGCATAATCTATCACATCCATTAGTGTCTTAGTTCCTGCTTTATACACACAGCCTAAAGATTTTTCTTCTATAGTGCTAAGACCACCTTCTATATTTCCAGGACTTGGGTTGGCTCCACGAATGTCAGCATGAAAAGATTTAACCAAATTTTCATAACCTAAAATTTTCTCATACACTTTTTTTGCAACTTCATCATTTTTAGCTCTTTTGGCTAAAATTGCTTCACAACCTATCAACTCAGTTGTCTCAGCTAAGATAACAGAACCGCCCTGCTCGATCACAAAATCACTCAAACTTCCTAATGCAGGATTTGCACTTAAACCACTATAACTATCACTCCCACCACATTCTGTTCCTAAAATCAAATCACTGAAATCACCTTCGCTTTTTTCTATTTTAGATGCATTTTCGAGCATAGATTTAACAATATCTACCCCTTTATCAATGGTATTTTTACTTCCACCACACTCTTGAATTACTAGATATTCCACCTGCTTATAAGGAGTTGCTTCTTTGATTTTTTCTGCTACAGTTTTTGCCTGTATCACCTCACACCCCAATCCAACAACCAAAACACCAAAAACATTTGCATTGCTTCCATGTCCTATTAAAACATCTCTCGTTTGCAATGCATCAAAATCAAGCTGTGAACAACCATGCTGATGATTGATATATACCGCACCATCGCATTTTTTTGCTATGTTTTCACATACTTTATTAGCACAATGCACGCTTGGTATAATAATAACTTTATTTCTTAAGCCAAATTTACCATCTGCTCTACGATATCCCATTATTTTCATCATTCTTCCTTATCACCTCTTGCGCGAATCCCATCAATATTATGTGTATGGACCCATTCTCCTGCATAAATTGTCTTATTTGCCATTGCTATGGCTTCTGAATATTTAATTATAAGCTGATTTTTATCTATAGTTTTAATTGCGAATTTATGTCCATTTTTTATATCTTCTCTCAAGATAACTCCTGCAAGTTCTTCGCCCTTTTGAAGGTCTTTTAATGCGGTTGCAACATTATCTTTTTCATGCACAATGATAAAATTACTCATAATAAAATTCCAGTTTCTTGTTCTAAAGTTTGAATTACATTCTTAGCTTCATTGCAAAATTGCTCCAAATAAGATTCAGCTTTTATAGAACTAGGATGAATTCTAAAACGAGTAAATTCAAAACCTCTAAGCTTTAATAACAATGCAAAACCCATAGGAAAACTAATACTCATCGCAAAGCGTATAGCTTTTAATAAACTTTTTTGTATGCCTAGTGCTTTTTCATAGTTGTTATCACACATACAGTGATAAATTTCACTCATAAGCTCAGGAAATACACCACCTATACTTGTCATAGAGCCTTTTGCACCAGCAAATAAAGCTCCTGCATAAAATTCCTCTCTACCAACAAACACATCAAAATCACAAGGCACTACATCAAGTATATGATTTAAAAGCAAAGCATCTCCGCTGCTATCTTTAATCCCGACAACATTATCTAACTTAGAAACCCTCTCTATTAGTCCTAAGCTCATACTAGGTGCAAATAAAGGTATATTGTAAACATAAACAGGTATTTTCGCACTATTTGCAACTAGCTTAACATATTCAAAAAGATCATTTTCATCTAATTTATAATAATAAGGCATTGCTAGCAAAAGTGCATCTAAATTTAACTCATACGCCTTTTGTGCTAGAATAAGTGTGTGCTCATATACTGTAGAAGTAATACCAGTAATCACAGGGACATTGTTTTTAGCAACACTCTTTGATAGTTGCATTAATTTAACTTGTTTTTCTAAACTTAATGCTTGAGAATCTCCTGCGCTTCCATTACAAAAAAGCCCATTTAAGCCTTTTGAAATTCCAAATTCGCAATAACGAATAAATTCTTTTTCATCAATATTCCCATGAACATCATAAGGTGTCAATAAGGCCGGAAAAGTTCCTTTTAAATTTCCCATATCTTTCCTTTCATTATTTTTGTATATACAAAAATATTTTTATATACAAAAAATATAGCTAAAAATAGAAATTTTAAAAAATCTAAATAAAATACCAATTTTTATTCAAAAGCCTTTAATGCGGTATTATTACCTCGATTATGGAAAAAATTACACAAGTAAAATAGAAATAAATTACGTAAAAATGTTACTAAAAGTAAAAATTATGATAGAATTTATCCATCAAAAGGAGTAAAATGACACATCAGCCAACTTTAAGAGTTTTGAAAATTTTAGAATTGCTTACCAATACAAGTGAAAAAAATACATTAAGTTCAATCGCAAAAAAACTAGATATTCCTCCAGGAACACTCTCTCCTATATTACAAACCCTACAAGCTAAAAACTACATCAAATGCGATAAAAACAAAATTTATACATTAGATTATAAAATTTTAGAAATTAGTCGCTGTGTTTCAATGAAAAATAGCGCTCTAGAACTTATTAAAAAGCATATGAAAAATATTAGAAATTTAACAGGGCAAACTTGCCAAATGGGGATATTAAAAGAAGGAGATGTGTTTTATCTTGAAAAAATAAATCCTGATCATCATATTCAGATTAAATCTTTTGTTGGAGCTTCTTACCCAGCTTATGCTACTTCTTTAGGCAAAGCTTTATTGGAAATGAAAAGTTACAAAGAACTTCAATCAATTTACCCCCACCCTTTTGAAAAAATCACTCCTAATACCATTGCAAATATAGAAGAGTTGTATAAAGAATTGACACTTATTAAAAAAGAAAAAATAGCTTTAGAAAGCGGGGAAATGAATCCTGAAATCGAATGCATGGCTATAGGGATTGAACATAATGATAAAATCATAGCAGCAATTAGTATTTCTTATCATATATTTTACTCTGATGAAAAATTTAAAAAGAAAAATAAGAAAATTTTATTAGATGAAAAATTTAAAATAGAACAGGAGTTAAATTTATATTTTCCAGAATTGGAAAATATATATCAGTAAAAATCCCTTGAGAGGGATTTTTATTCTTTTTCTTTCAACTTAAGCTTTTGCTCTTGATACAAACCCGTACCAACAGGAATCATACGACCTAAGATTACATTTTCTTTTAGATCTTCAAGATAGTCAAATTTACCCGCAATACTTGCCTCAGTTAAAACTTTTGTTGTTTCTTGGAATGAAGCAGCTGAAATCACACTGTCGCTTCCAATAGCAGCTCTAGTAACCCCAAGTAATACAGGTTCAGCCACAGCAGGTTCACCGCCATATCTTAAAATTCTTTCGTTTTCTTCTCTAAATTTTCTTCTTGAAACTAAGTCACCTACGATGAAGTTTGTATGACCACTATCTACAATTTTAACTTGTCTTAGCATTTGAGAAACGATGATTTCAATATGTTTATCAGAAATCACAACGCCTTGACCACGGTAAACTTGTTGAATTTCAGAAATAAGATAATAATGCAATGCTTTCTCACCTAAAATTCTAAGTACATCATGACTTGAAATAACCCCATCAGTTAGTTTTTCACCTGCATGAATAAACTCACCATCTCTTACTTGGATGCGTTTTGATTTATCAATCAAATATTCAGCACTGCTTCCATCTTCTGCTTGGATGATAATTCTCTCTTTAGATCTTAAAGGTTTGTCAAATCTTACCACACCATCAATTTCAGCAACAACAGCGGTATTTTTTGGCTTTCTCGCTTCAAATAGTTCAGAAACTCTTGGAAGACCTCCTGTGATATCTTTTGACTTAGCTGCTGCTTTTGGAGTTTTAGCTAAAATATCTGCTTGTTTAACTTTATCGCCATCATTTACATAAATAACTGTTTTTGGCTCAAGCTGATAACGCACTACTTTGTCATTTTCACCTAAGATCAACAATGC
This sequence comes from Campylobacter sp. P255, assembly GCF_003627915.1. Classification (NCBI taxonomy): domain Bacteria; kingdom Pseudomonadati; phylum Campylobacterota; class Epsilonproteobacteria; order Campylobacterales; family Campylobacteraceae; genus Campylobacter; species Campylobacter sp. P255. The sequence continues at coordinate 13,698 of NZ_NREN01000014.1, read as the reverse complement.
AGGTCGCACTCCACTTGGTAAATATTCATTAATCACTAATGATCTCTTACCAGTTGCTTCATCTATCTGCTCATCAGCACTATAACCTGATTCAATATCTTCAAAGTTAATTGTACCTGCAACTTCCGCAATTACAGTATTATTATACGCATCCCATTCAGCAATGATAGTTTTATCTTCTTTGCTTGATTTTGCTATGATAGCTTTAGGATTATCCACAAAAGAACTATCATCAAATTCAATCACTGATTCTCTTGGAATATAGTGTCTTTTTGCTTCTCTATCATTTTCATCAGCAATCACAACAAAAACACCTTTTTCTTTTACCACATCGCCTTTTTTAAGATTTCTAATTCTATCTAAACCATCACCTTTGAGCATATAAAATTTCAAAGTACCTTTTGCACCCGCGATAATATCTTGTGTAATAGGATCGCCATCTTTTACTAATAACTCACTCGCATAAGGAATACGATTTGGTATATTCCAACCTTCTTTAATCACTTCCACAATGCTTTCATTCTCAGCTACTTCATCACCATCACTATATGGAATATATAATTTACCTTCGATATTACCACTTACACCTGCAAGCTCATTAGCTTTTGCTAAGTCGTATTTTCTAAGTATAAATTTAGCCTCATTATTTTTCGCTTTAACACTAACCACTACATCTTCATACGCATGTTCAATATGGATAGTACCTTTAAACGGAGCTTTAATTTTTGGCTCAACAAGCAAAATAGCAGCATTACGGTGATTAGCAACAATGGTTTTACCTTGTCTATCTTCATATGTGTTAAGATTATAAAATCTTACAAAACCTTCCTTGTGTGCCACTACTTGACGATCTTGTAAATCTGTACTCGCAGTACCACCACTATGGAATGTTCTTAGCGTAAGCTGAGTTCCTGGCTCACCAATTGATTGTGCCGAAATAATACCCACAGCCTCACCTGGTTTTACTAATTTACCTTCACCCAAGTTAATACCATAGCATTTAGAGCATACGCCTTTTTTAGCTTTACAAGTAATAGGAGTTCTAATACTTACACTCTTAATTCCGCTTTCAACAATTATTCTAGCTTTTTCCTCATCAATCAAAGTACCTTCTGAAAATAATATTTCATTAGTGATAGAATCAATAATATTTTCCGCTAAAACTCTTCCTAAAATTCTTTCTTCTAAGGTTTCAATTACAACCCCATCTGCAGTGATTTCGTTGATTTCAACCCCTTCATGCGCACCACAATCTTCCATTGTGACCTTCACATTTTGTGCCACGTCAATAAGTTTTCTTGTTAAATAACCCGCATTTGCTGTTTTAAGCGCTGTATCTGCAAGACCTTTTCTAGCACCGTGGGTTGAAATAAAATACTCAAGAACGTTAAGCCCTTCACGGAAGTTTGAAATAATCGGTGTTTCAATGATCGAGCCATCAGGCTTAGCCATAAGACCCCTCATCGCAGCAAGCTGTGAAATTTGAGCTGCAGAACCCCTAGCACCAGAGTCAGCCATCATGTAAATAGAATTAAAGCCTTCTTTATCTTTCTTGATTAAATCCATCATGTCTTTTGATAAGATATTATTGGTGCTTTTCCAAATATCAATGATTTTGTTATATCTTTCACCTGAAGTAATTAGACCTAAATTATATGAATTTTGGATTTCTCTCACTTGCTTTTTAGCTTCTTCAATATTTTTTTGCTTTTGTTCTGGCACGATAATATCAGCAATCGAAATTGAAATACCTGCTTTAGTTGCATATTCAAAACCAAGATCTTTTAATTTATCCAAGAAACTAGCACTTACTTCAAGTCCACCTTCTTTATAAACATAGTCAACCAAGGCTGCAATATCTTTTTTCTTCATAACTTTATTCCACATATTTTCTGGAACAAAATCAGGCAAAATAGATTTGATAATCAATCTACCTGCGGTTGTTGTAATTTTTCTTCCATCAACCACACTTCTTATACTTGCATGAATATCTAAAGATTTTGCTTCTAAAGCGATCATAACCTCTTCAATACCTGTGCAAATTTTATGCTCACCTTTAGCACCATCTTTTTCCAAAGAAAGGTAATAAATTCCCAAAACCATATCTTGAGATGGAACAGTTACAGAACGACCGCTTGCTGGAAGCAAGATATTCATAGATGAGAGCATTAATACTTTACATTCTGCGATTGCTTCTTGAGATAATGGCACATGCACAGCCATTTGGTCACCGTCAAAGTCAGCATTAAATGCCGCACACACCAATGGATGTAATTGGATCGCCTTACCTTCTACAAGTACAGGGTGAAATGCTTGAATAGAAAGCTTATGTAAAGTTGGCGCACGGTTAAGCATTACAGGATGACCCTTAACAACCTCTTCTAAGCATTCCCAAACTTCATTGGTTTTATTTTCTATCATTTTTTTAGCTTGCTTTACAGTAGTCGCATAGCCTTTTTCTTCAAGTTTAGCCAACAAATGTGGTTTAAATAACTCCAAAGCCATTTTCTTAGGTAAACCGCACTGATCCATTCTAAGTTTTGGGCCAACAACAATAACACTACGACCAGAAAAGTCAACCCTTTTACCAAGCAAGTTTTGTCTAAAACGACCTTGTTTACCTTTGATAATTTCACTAAGTGACTTCAATGGACGCTTATTTGCACCTTTAACCGCATTAGCTCTTCTACCATTATCAAACAATGCATCAACTGCCTCTTGAAGCATTCTTTTTTCATTTCTGATAATAATCTCAGGTGCATCAAGCTCCATAAGTCTTTTTAAACGAGTGTTTCTATTAATTACTCTTCTATATAAATCATTCACATCAGAAACTGCAAATTTACCACCATCTAAAGCAACCAAAGGTCTTAAATCAGGTGGCAATACAGGTAGGTTGGTAATCATCATCCATTCAGGACGATTTGGCACCACTTCATCAATATTAGTATTACTATTTAGATTGCTATTTAAGAAATTTTCTACGACTTTTAAACGCTTGATGATAGTTTTTTTCTTTGCCTCTGAATTAGTTGCTGCAATATCTTCTTTAAGTTTATTTAAAAGCTCAACAAGATCTAAATTTGCTAGCAAATCTCTAACAACCTCACCACCCATTCTAGCTTTAAAACCGCTAGTTTCATAACGTTGCATTAAATTTAAATATTGCTCTTCGTTTAATACATCACAAAATTCAACTTTTTTACTATTTTCATTATCATAGTAAGCATCGCCTGGATTTTCAACAATATATGCTTCATAATACAACACACGCTCAAGGTCTTTCATTTTCACACCAAGTAAAGTACCTATACGGCTTGGTAGTGAATTTACATACCAAATATGCGCAACAGGGGTAACTAGTTCAATATGCCCCATTCTAGAACGGCGAACTTTAGAGCTAGTAACTTCGACGCCGCATTTTTCACACTTAATGCCCTTAAAGCGCATTTTTTTGTATTTACCGCAAAGACACTCATAATCTCTTACTGGTCCAAAAATTTTAGCACAAAAAAGCCCATCTCTTTCAGGCTTTAAAGTTCTATAATTAATCGTTTCAGGCTTTTTTACTTCACCATAAGACCATGACTTGATCTTTTCAGGACTTGCAAGTCTTAACTGAAATGCTTCAAAGTCTCTAGGTCTGCCATCTTCTTTTATTTCGATAGGTTTAAATTTACTCATTATTCTCATCCTTATCAAAAATCTCAACATCTAAAGCAAGAGATTTTAATTCATTTGTAAGTACAAAGAATGTCTCTGGAATACCTGTTGCTGGAACATTCTCGCCTTTTGTTAAAGCTTTATAAGCACTAAATCTACCCTCAACATCATCAGATTTTATGGTTAGCATTTCTCTTAGAGTGTGAGCTGCTCCATAAGCTTCAAGAGCCCAAACTTCCATCTCACCAAATCTTTGTCCACCAAATAATGCTTTACCACCAACTGGCTGTTGTGTTACAAGGCTATAAGGTCCGGTACTTCTTGCGTGAACTTTTTCATCTACTAAGTGGTGTAGCTTAAGCATATACATACAACCAACATGAACACGCTCTGCCATTTTCTCACCGGTTCTTCCATCATAAAGCTCGCTTTTACCATCCATGGCTACCTTAGCCATTTCAAAAAGTTTACTAAATTCTTCAACCGTTACACCTTCAAATACAGGAGTTGCAAATTTCACTCCTTTAGCCCAATCTCTAGCATAAGAAATAAGTTGCTCTTCATTAAGACTTTCTACAAATTTCTTTTCTAATTCAAGTCTAGATACACTACAAATTTCAAGAATTTTCTCACGTAATTCTTTTACAAAATCTTTTTGTTTTCTGTCAAAAATTTCTTGGATTTGATCACCTAGCTTCATCCCAACAATACCTAAATGACTCTCTAGAATCTGACCGATATTCATACGGCTTGGAACCCCTAGTGGATTTAAAGCTATGTCAATTGGTCTTCCATCAGGTAGATAAGGCATATCAACTTCAGGAACGATATTAGACACGATACCTTTATTACCGTGACGTCCCGCCATTTTATCTCCAACTTTAAGCTTTCTTTTGGTAGCAATATATACTTTTACAAGTTTAACCACTCCACTTGGTAAAATATCATCTTTTTCTAAAATTTCTAATTTCTCATCATGTTCAGTTTTGAGTTTTTTCTTCTCATTTTGGAAATGATTTTTCAAATCATCATATTCTTTTTGTACTTCTTTAGAGTAAGCTTTCACTAAGGAATTTAAAGCAAAACGATTAATTTTTTCTAATTCACTTATTTCTACTTTAGCACCTTTTTTGTATTTAACCCCATTAATCTCTTCATCTGAAATTAAAGGCGATTTAGAAAGCAAAGAGCATACTCTTAAAGTTTCTTCTCTATCCATCATCAAAAGTCTATCATGATGTTCTTTTTCAAGATTTAATTTTTCATCATCATATGCTTTGATGGCACGAGCATCTTTTTCATAACCTTTTTTAGTAAAGATTTTTACATCAACTACAACTCCTTCTAGTGATGCAGTTGCATATAAAGATTTATTTACTACATGTCCTGCTTTTTCACCAAAAATCGCTCTTAATAATCTCTCTTCAGGGGTAGGTTTTACCTCACCTTTAGGTGAAACCTTACCTACTAAAATCATACCTGGCTTAATGTGAGTGCCTATTTTTGCAATACCACTTTCATCAAGATGTGCTAAATCTTCTTCTTTTACATTTGGAATATCTTTAGTGATTTCTTCAACACCATCTTTAAGCTCTCTAGCTTCCACTTCTTTTTCATAAATATGCACACTAGTAAAAGTATCTTCACGTAAGATTTTTTCACTAATAACAATCGCATCTTCGTAGTTATAACCATGCCATGGCATAAATGCAATTAGGGCATTTTTACCGATAGCAAGCTCACCTTGATCCATACTTGGACCATCGGCAATGATTTGTCCTGCTTGAACAAATTCTCCTTTTTTAACAATTGGATGTTGTATAAAAGTTGTATTTTGGTTGGTTCTTAAATTTTTTTCCATTTTATAGTGATCAATAAATGGACCATTTTCATCTTCACCTAAAATAAAGATATTTTTATTATCAACCTTTTCTACAATACCCGCTCTTTTAGCCTTGATCGCTTCCCATGCATCACGGGCAATAATTTTTTCCATACCCGTACCAACTATAGGAGCCTGTGCAGTTAATAAAGGTACTGCTTGACGTTGCATGTTTGAACCCATCAAAGCCCTATTTGCATCATCATGTTCCAAAAATGGAATAAGAGAAGCTGCAACCCCTACTATCATACCCGAACAAAGGTCAATCAAATGCACCTCTTCTCTTCTTGCTAGGATAGTTTCACCATCTTGTCTAGCTTCAACAAATTCTTCGATAATATTACCTTTATCATCGATTTTAGTTGAAGCTGCTGCGATTACTAGTCCTTCTTCTTGAGTTGCTGTTAAATAAACAATTTCATTGCTTACTTTTCCATTTTCTACTTTTTTATAAGGAGCCTCAACAAAACCTAGATCATTTACTTTAGCGTAAGTTGAAAGCGTATTAATCAAACCGATGTTTTGTCCTTCTGGTGTTTCAACAGGACAAATTCTTCCATAATGTGTTGCGTGTACATCACGCACTTCAAAACCAGCTCTTTCTTTTACTAAACCGCCTTCACCAAGAGCTGATAAACGACGCTTGTGCGTAACCTCACTTAGTGGGTTTGTTTGATCCATAAATTGAGACAGCTGACCACCAGTGAAAAATTCCATAATCGTTACAGTAATGGTTTTAGGGTTAATTAAATCATATGGCATAACCTTATCAATATCTGCATTTAAAGCTGTGAATTTATCCCTAATTGATTTTTGCATTTTTGCAAGACCAACATGAAGTTCATTAGCTAAAAGTTCACCGATAGATCTGATACGACGATTACCCAAGTGATCTCTATCATCAATATGACCTCTACCGTTTTTAACTTTAATCAAATATTTTGCAGTTTTGACTATATCCTCATTAGTTAAAACCGTAACATATTCAGGTGTTTCAAGACCTAATTTATGATTCATCTTCATACGACCAACTTTAGTTAAATCATATCTTTCAGGATTAAAGAATAAATCATTTACAAAAGCTTTTGCAGCATCTTTAACCACAGGCTCACCTGGTCTCATTACCTTGTAAATTCTAATTGCCGCCAAATCGTTTTCATCTTCAATATTTTCTGTTTGCTTTAATAATTTTAAAGTCTCATTATCTTGAATAAAAGAATTAATAATAGCAGCATCAACACCATTAGCTAAATCATTTGCAATATCAAACTGCTTTTCTTCTTTGATTTTAGCTAATTTTCCTTCATCAAGCAATGTTAAAGAGTCAAATAACACTTCACCTGTTTCTTTATTTATAATTGGATTAGCTAAATATCTATTAGTTAAAATTTCAACTGGATATTCAACCCATTTCACACCATCTTTTACAAGCTGTTCTGCTTTTTTCTTTGTCATTCTTTTACCAGCTTGGTGGATGACATTTCCTTTTTCATCTTTCAAATCATATTCAACTCTATCTAAAAAGTCATTTGGATTAAATTCAGTTAAAAATTTATCTTTTTTTACATGGATAGTTTGTATAGGGTAAAATAATTTGATAATATCTTGTTTTTTATAACCAAGTGCTCTAAATAAAATTGTAATAGGCACTTTTCTTCTTTTATTAATACGCACATAAAGCACGTCTTTAGCATCATACTCAAAGTAAAGCCAAGAGCCACGATCTGGAATAATTTGAGCTGTATATACTAATTTATTTGCAACAGTAGAGCTTTCCTCTTCTTTAAAAATAACTCCTGGGCTTCTATGCAGTTGGTTTACCACAACTCTTTCAACCCCATTAATAATAAAGGAAATTCTATCTGTCATTAAAGGAATTTCTCTAATGTATATTTCTTGTTCTTTGATATCTTTTATACCGATTTTTTCGCCTGTTTTTTCATCTTTTTCGTGTAAAGTTAAACGAATTTTCATCTTTAAATTTACAGAGTAAGTCAAACCTCTTTCCATACACTCTCTAATAGTATACTTAGGTTTACCTACCTCACTACTAACATATTCTAAGCTTAATCTATTTTGCGGATCGTGAATTGGAAAAATCGATTTAAATACTTTTTCAATTCCGCTTTCTGAATTTTTTGCATCTATATTAAGAAAATAATCAAAACTTTTCTTTTGTAGTTGTAATAAATTTGGAATGTCTATTTGTTGTGGAACATTCGAGAAGTCTATTCTTAAACGATTTCCTGATTGTGAATTTAACATATTATTATACCCCGTGGTAAAAGTATTGAAAGAAAGAATCCTAATTAAAGGAAAACAAGAAAGGATACAAGATCCTTTCTTTTAAAACAAAAAAAATTATTTAAGTTCAACCTTAGCGCCAGCTTCTTCAAGTTGTTTTTTAGCTTCTTCTGCTTCAGCTTTGCTAACACCTTCTTTAAGAACCGAAGGAGTTTGCTCAACTGCATCTTTTGCTTCTTTTAGTCCAAGACCAGTTAAAGCACGTACAACTTTAATTACGTTAATTTTTTTATCGCCACCATCTTGTAAAACGATATCAAATTCAGTTTTTTCCTCAGCAGCACCACCAGCAGCACCTGCAACAGCAGCACCTGCAACCATAACTGGAGCAGCAGAAACACCAAATTTTTCTTCGAATTCTTTTACTAATTCTGAAAGTTCAAGAACACTTAGGTTAGAAATAAATTCTAATACATCTTCTTTAGAAATTGCCATATTTTATCCTTTTTATATTTTTATTCAGCTTCTTTTTTTTCTTTTAATGCATTTAATCCAATTGTGAAATTGGTAATTGGTGCATTCCAAACTTGCAAAAGCATAGCAAGTAATTCATTGCGAGAAGGCATTTTAGCTAAAGCTTTAACTTTATCCACTGAAGCAACTTCGCCTTCAATAAATGCGGTTTTAATTTCAAATGCTTGATTAGCTTCGCTGAATTTATCAGCAACTTTTGAAACATTTAGTTGGTCTTCACCCCAAAGATAAATATTAGTATCTTTAAGTTCCATTCCATCTTTGCCGGCATTTTTAAGAGCGATACTTGCTAAAGTATTTTTGATAATTTGAACTTTAACATCCATTTCTCTTGCATTGTTTCTTAATTCTTCAAGTTTTTTAGTACCTAGACCTTTGTAGTTACAAACCACAACAGCTTCACTAGCTTTAAAACTTTCTTCTAATTTAGAAACAAGTTCAACTTTTTGGCTTTTAGTCATCTTTACTCCTTTCCGACCGGTGATTTCAAGCAGAGTAGAAAAATCTAATTAAGTCTACGACCTCGGCTATCTCCAATCTAAGATAAAAATTAGATAAAATAAAAGGTATTATCTTATCTAATTTTTATTAATGAGAGTAAAACTCTCATTAATTTTATTTTGTATCAAGTAATTCTTGGGTATCAAGAGAAAGAGAAGGACTCATAGTTAAAGAAAGACTAGCATTTTTAATATATCTTCCTTTAGCTGCCGCTGGCTTGTGTTTATTTATAGCTTTTACAAATGCAGTCATGTTTTCTTTTAATTGTTCTTGAGTGAAACTAACTTTACCTAAACCTGCATGAATGTTTCCTTGTTTGTCAACACGGAAATTAACTTGACCATTTTTAGCATTATTAACAGCTTGTGCAACATCCATTGTAACAGTTCCAGTTTTAGGATTTGGCATTAATCCTTTAGGTCCTAAAATACGACCTACTTTACCAACCAAACCCATTAAATTTGGTGTAGCAATTAAAACATCAAAATTCATATTTCCTTTTTGAATTTCTTCTACCAAATCATCACTACCAACTATATCAGCACCTGCATTTTTAGCCTCATCTGCTTTTGCATCTTTTGCAATAACAGCAACACGTACTTTTTTACCAGTACCACAAGGTAAAACAACACTACCCCTTACCATTTGATCTGCATGTCTTGGATCAACATTTAATTTTAAGGCAATTTCTACTGTTTCATCAAATTTAGCAGAAGCAAGTGTTTTAACTGTACTTATTGCTTCATCCATTAGATAGTTTTTATTTGAATCTATTTTTTTTAGTAATTCTGTAAATCTTTTAGTGTTTTTAGACATAAATTTTTCTCCGCATTTTATATAAAGTGCTACCGCCTTTTTTAACTCTTGGCGGTAAAGAGTATTAATCTACGATTTCAACGCCCATAGAACGAGCCGAACCCATAATAATCTTAGCAGCTTGTTCTCTGTCTTTAGTGTTCATATCTGCAATTTTTTTATCAACAATTTCTAATACTTGTGCCTTAGTTAGTTTTCCAACTTTATTTTTTAAAGGATTATCAGCACCTTTAGAAATACCCGCAGCTTTTTTGATCAAATCAGTTGCTGGTGGTTGTTTTGTGATAAATGTAAAGCTTTTATCAGCATATACAGTGATAACAACTGGAATATTAAAACCAGCCATATCTTTTGTTCTTTCATTGAACGCCTTACAAAATTCCATGATATTAACACCTTGCTGACCCAAAGCAGGACCAACTGGAGGCGATGGATTAGCCTTAGTAGCAGCTATTTGTAATTTAATTTCACCTACGACTTTTTTAGCCATAACCTTTCTCCTTTACTTGCTATATTATCAAACTATTTTTTCAACTTGAGAGTATAAGATCTCTACTGGAGTTGATCTGCCAAATATCGAAACATTCAACTTCAAAACACCTCTTACCATATCGTATTCTTCTACAATACCAACAAAGTTTGCAAAAGGTCCTTCGGTAATTCTTACACTTTCTTCTTTATCAAATGAAATTTTAGGTTTAGGTGCTGCTTTATTTTTCACCTTTTCTAAAATAAGATTGATATCTTTTTCACTTAATGGGGTTGGTTTTTTACTTTCACCAATAAAACGTCCCACTTTTGGTAAAGACTGAATTTTATGCCAAAGCTCAGTTGATAAGTCTATATTAGCAAAAACATAACCTGAATATAAACTTCTTTCGCTTATTTTCTCTTTACCATTTTTAAATTCAATCACATCTTCAGTTGGAACAATTACCTCTAATAATTGTTCTTGAATACCATGATCTCTAACTAAATTTTCTATGGCTCTTTTTACCGCCATTTCGCTACCTGCATAAGTTTGAATTGCATACCATTTATGATTCATCATTCTACCCTATAATCTTAGATAATGAAAATGACATAATTAAATCAACTAATGCCAAAAATAATGAAACAACAGTAACAACTACAAAAACTGTAATATAAGCATTTCTAACTTGCTCTTTTAAAGGCCAAATTACTTTTCCTAGTTCAGCTTTTGATAATTTAAAATAAGTTATTAGTTTTTCCATTTTTAACCTTATTTTGTGGCAGGGCAAGAGGGATTCGAACCCCCAACCATCGGATTTGGAATCCGGCGCTCTACCGTTGGAGCTATTGCCCTAAGGGCTTTTATATAAAAGCCTTAACTTTTTAATTTAACTTCTTTATGAATTGTATGTTTTTTTAATCTTGGGCAATATTTTTTTAATTCTAATTTTTCAGTTGTATTTTTACTATTTTTAAAAGTACTGTAGTTAATATCACCACACTCTTCACATTTTAAGCCAACTTTAATTCTCATTTTTATTCCTTAAAAAAGCGAGAAAAAATCTCGCTTATAATTATTTAATAATTTTAGAAACAACACCTGAACCAACAGTACGTCCACCTTCACGGATAGCAAAGCGTGTACCTTCTTCAAGTGCAACTGGAGCAATTAGACTTACAGAAATTCTAACATTCTCACCTGGCATAACCATTTCTACACCTTCTGCAAGTTGAATAGAACCAGTAACATCTGTAGTTCTTACATAGAACTGTGGTCTATAGTTATTAAAGAATGGAGTATGACGTCCACCTTCGTCTTTATTTAAGATATAAACTTCTGCTTCAAAATCTGTATGAGGAGTGATTGATTTTGGTTTAGCAAGTACCATACCACGAAGAACATCTTCTTTTTTAGTACCACGTAGAAGAACACCTACGTTATCACCTGCTTCACCTTGATCCATTTCTTTTCTAAACATTTCAACACCAGTTACTGTAGTGCTTTGAGTCTCTCTAATACCAACGATTTCGATAGTATCACCAACCTTAACAACACCTTTTTCAATTCTACCAGTAACAACGGTACCACGACCTGAAATAGAGAATACGTCTTCGATTGGCATTAAGAAATCTTTATCTGTATCACGAGCTGGAGTTGGGATATACTCATCAACTGCTGCCATAAGATCTAAGATTTTTTTAGACCATTCGCCATCTTGTCCAGCTTTTGCTTCTTCAAGAGCTTGTAATGCAGAACCTGAAATAATTGGAGTATCATCTCCTGGGAAGTCATAAGAACTTAATAATTCTCTAATTTCCATTTCAACCAATTCTAACAACTCAGCATCATCAACCATATCTGCTTTGTTCATGAAAACAACGATATAAGGTACACCTACTTGGCGAGAAAGTAAGATGTGCTCTCTAGTTTGTGGCATTGGACCATCTGCAGCAGAAACAACTAGAATAGCACCATCCATTTGAGCAGCACCAGTAATCATGTTTTTAACATAGTCAGCGTGACCTGGACAGTCAACGTGTGCATAGTGACGATTTTCTGTTTCATACTCAATGTGAGAAGTTGCAATAGTAATACCACGCTCTTTTTCTTCAGGAGCATTATCGATATTATCATAATCTTTAAGCTCAGCCAAACCTCTTCTTGAAAGAACCGCAGAGATAGCAGCTGTTAAAGTAGTTTTACCGTGGTCAACGTGACCAATAGTACCAATGTTTACGTGAGGCTTATTACGTGAAAATTTTTCTTTAGCCATCTTTTTCCTCCATATAAAATTTACAAACAAATACCAATTTATGTTTTATAATCTTTTGAAATCAATGGAGCTCATAGCGGGACTTGAACCCGCGACCTCTCCCTTACCAAGGGAGTGCTCTACCTCTGAGCCATACGAGCGCTCAGAAAAATTAAAAACATAAATTATATATAAATTTTGGATTTTTGAAACTGCTAGAAATTTTGAATACAAAAACAGCTCCCAGTTTCACTCTACCAAAATCAGGTTGGAGCGGGAAACGGGACTCGAACCCGCGACCCTCAGCTTGGAAGGCTGATGCTCTAGCCAACTGAGCTACTCCCGCAAAGCAATGGTGGTGAGTCGTGGATTCGAACCACGGAAGGCGAAAGCCAGCAGATTTACAGTCTGCCCTCGTTGGCCACTTGAGTAACTCACCATGAATTAAAATGCTTTTTATTTCTGGTCAAACACTGCTATTAACAATGGAGCTGGTTAAGGGACTTGAACCCCCGACCTGCTGCTTACAAGGCAGCTGCTCTACCAACTGAGCTAAACCAGCAAAAATAAAATTGAATTATAGTGTATTTTTAAAACAATGTCAAGTATTTTACATAATTTTGTATAATTTTTATAAAAAACAAAAGGATATATTATGAAAATTCTATTTTCACCTAGTGAAGGAAAAAGCAAACTAGACACTCATGGTAGCATCAATGAACACTCGTTTGTTTTTTCCAACTTATACTCAAAAAGACTTGAAGTTATTCAGTATTATCAAGATTATATCACACATAGTTCACAAGATGATTTGAAAAAGTTTTTTGGAATTAAAGATGATAGTGAAATAAAAGAGCTTTGCAGTAATATGTTAGATAAAAATACCACGAAGGCTATTGAAAGATATTCTGGTGTTGCTTTTGATCATTTAGATTATAAAAGCTTAAATTCAAATGCACAAGATTACATTGATGAAAATGTTTTAATTTTTTCTAATCTTTTTGGTCCTATTTTAGCCAAAGATCTTATACCTTATTATAAGCTAAAGCAAGGAGAGAAAATTAAAAATTTTAATATAGAAAAATTCTACAAGGATAATTTTTCCAATGCACTTGATATTTTTTTAGAAGATGAATTAGTCGTTGATCTTAGAGCTAAATTTTATGAAAAATTTTATATTGTCAATAAACCTTTTTTAAGTTTTACTTTTTTAAAAAATTCCAAAGCATTAAGTCATTTTGTAAAGGCTTATAGAGGTAAGATTTTAAGATTACTTGCAAGGGAAAATATACAAGATAAAGTAAGTTTATTGGAAAAATTGCCAAGTGAATT
>NZ_NREN01000013.1:0-35341 GCF_003627915.1 Campylobacter sp. P255 | reverse complement strand
TGCATTAGCATAGCTAGCTAAAAATGAAATAGTTGCTAAAGAAAGAAAGGTTTTTTTCGTAAAAAATGAGAGTTGGTTTGATGAATTTAAAGAATGTTTGATTTGGGAATTATCGATTCCCCCCCCCGTGAAACAAGTCATGTTTACTCCTAATATAAATGAAATGTAACAAAAGGCGTAATTATAATTTGCTGATGTTTAAAATAAGTTTAATAAACCCAAGATTTAAGGAGCGAAGAAAATCTCAGGTTTTAGTCTAAGCATTAGACAATAAGCCGCTAGGCATGCTTGTTCTCTAGTGTAGTTTCTATTGCCTTGAATGTGTATGCATTCTTGTAAAAAGGTTCCATCTTTATACATAGCTCCTATATAGATGGTGCCTGATTTAGTATTTTTATCATCTTCTTCCCCAGCTACTCCGCTAATTGCTAGTGCAAAATCACAACTTGTTGTTTTAAAAACTCCTTTAAGCATAAAATAAATACAACGATCAGAGTATTCGCTAACGCTTTCTAAGGTGTCATTGCTTACGCCAAGCCAAGTGTTTTTTAAGCGGTTGGAGTAAGTGATCAAAGAGCCTTCAAACACGCTAGAAATTCCTGAATTTTCAGCTAGTTTGGAGGCACAAAGTCCAGCGGTGCAGCTTTCAGCAAAGGAAATTTTTAAATTTTTCTCTAGAAGTCTTTTAGCTACAAATTGAGTAGGATTATTACCTAAAAATACTTTTCCTGCAAAAAGCTTAAACACTCCTTTTAAAAATCCTTCTAGTTTTCCATACTGACTAGCACTTGCTCGAATGCAAATAAGATTTTCCAATAAAGCACTTGAGCTTGTTTGAATTTCAAAAGAAGTTGTAAGTGTACCAAGCAAGATATTTGCACTCATCTCATCGATATCTAAAAGACAAAAATATGCATAGTCAAGTTCGGGATTTTGTAAGATCAAAGGTAGTTTTTCTTCGATGTTGACATTGAGTAAATTGATGTGGCATGCTTCAAAAGTGCTTAAAAAAGAGTTTTTTTCGCGTGTTGCTTTAGAAGGCACCAAGGTGTCATTTTCTAAGATTAATACATCATCATTTAATGTTGCTATGATTTTGGCTATGGTTGTATAGTATTCGCTTATGCTAAAAATCGTTATACAAGCATAATCTTTAGAAAGTTTTTCAAGTAAAAAAGGAAGTTCTTTGTCGGGTTTGCTGATAAATTTTAATTCATGTAGTTCTAGAAATTGTTTTTTGTATTCTTCTTGGATATATCGCATATAGTTTTCATTGACAATGAGTTCATTACCTACGATAATGATCAAATGCTTCATAATTTTTCCTTTTTTTCTTGCGATTATAACAAAAAAATAAGTGCAAATTAAAAGTATTTTAAGTAGAATTTGCTATTTTTAAATTTTTCAAGGTGGATTATATGGATTATAAAGATACGCTATTGCTTCCAAATACGACTTTTGCAATGCGTGCAAATTTAGCAGAGTTTGAACCCAAGCGTTTTAGCAAGTGGTTTGAAAATAACTATGCTTATGAGAAAATGAAGCAAAAAAGACAAGGTGTGAGTGAGAGTTTTACTCTACATGATGGACCTCCTTATGCGAATGGACACTTGCATATTGGGCATGCTTTAAATAAAATTTTAAAAGATATCATTATAAAAATGCATTATTTTCAAGGCAAAAAAGTGCGTTTTACTCCGGGCTGGGATTGTCATGGTTTGCCGATAGAACAGCAAGTTGAAGTCAAACTCAAAGAAAAAAAACAAAGTTTAAGTAAAAAAGAAATTCGTGAGTTTTGTAGAGAACATGCGAGAGAATTTGTTAATATCCAAAGAGATGAGTTTAAGTCTTTAGGGGTGATTGCTGATTGGGATGAACCATACTTGACTATGAAAAATGCTTTTGAAGCAGATATTTATAAGGCTTTATGTAAGATCGCTAAAAAAGGACTTTTGCTAGAAAGAAGCAAACCTGTTTTTTGGAGTTGGGCTGCTAAGAGTGCTTTGGCAGAAGCTGAAGTAGAGTATGAAGATAAAGAAGATTATTCTATCTTTGTAGCATTTGAACTTGATAAAGCTTCGGTTGAAAAATTAGGAGTTGAAAATGCAAAAGCAGTGATTTGGACAACTACTCCTTGGACTTTACCTGCAAATCAAGCAATATCTTTAAATCCAAATGAAAAATATGTTATCACAGAAGAAGGTTATATTTTCGCTAAAGCCTTACTTGAAAATATGATTAGTAAAAATTTCACTCAAGGTGTGATTCAAAAAGAACTTTTGGGTGCTGAATTTGAAAATTTAAGCGCTATTAATCCGCTTAATCAAAGAAAATCAACTCTTATTTTGGGCGATCATGTTTTAATGGAAGGTGGTACAGGGCTTGTACATACTGCACCAGGACATGGCGAGGATGATTACTATGTGTGTTTAAAATATGGCATTGAAGTGATTATGCCAGTAGATGATGGCGGGTGCTATGATGAGACGCTTAGAGTAAAAGAACTTTTGCCGGAGCATTTATTAAATGAATTTATAGGGCTTCATATTTTTAAAGCAAATGAGCGTATTTTAGAGTTATTAGGTAGTGCTTTGCTTGAAAGTTCTAAATTTGTGCATTCTTATCCGTTTTGTTGGAGAACACACAAGCCAGTTATTTATAGAGCTACAAAGCAATGGTTTATCTTGATGGATGAAAAAAAGCTAGATGGGAAATCTTTAAGAGAACTTGCACTAGAGCAACTAAGTACGGTGAAGTTTTATCCAGAAAGTGGAGTAAAAAGACTTAGCTCGATGATAGAAAATCGTCCTGATTGGTGTATATCAAGACAAAGAGATTGGGGTGTGCCTATCGCGTTTTTTAGAGATAAAGCAACCAAAGAAGTGATCTTTGATGATGATGTTTTAGATCATTTAGTAAGTGTTTTTGAAGCAAATGGGGCTGATGCTTGGTGGGAGCTAGAAATCAAAGACTTGCTACCGCCTAATAGCAAATACGACCCAAATAACTTAGAAAAAGTTTATGATATTTTAGATGTTTGGTTTGATAGTGGTAGTACTTGGGAAGCAGTGTTAAACTCAGCTAGATATGATGCAGGGGAATACCAAGCTTCGATGTATCTTGAAGGAAGTGATCAGCACCGCGGGTGGTTTCAAAGTTCACTTTTAATCTCTACTGCGATTAATCATAAAACCCCATATAAAAACATACTCACTCATGGTTTTACCGTAGATGAAAAAGGTCAAAAAATGAGTAAATCTAAGGGTAATGTGATCTTACCTCAAAATGTAGCTAAAAACTACGGAGTGGAGATCTTAAGACTTTGGATTATGCTTAGTGATTACTCAACGGATTTAAAAATTTCAGATAATATCTTAAAGCAAGTAAGCGAACAATACAGAAAGATAAGAAACACCATAAGATTTTTGCTTGCTAATACCAATGATATAGAGTTTTTAGAAACTAAAAATTTCACACTTTTAGATAAGTGGATTTTAATGCGCGCAAAAGTAGCTTTTGAAGCGTGTGAAAGTGCTTTTGAAAAATACGAATTTGCAAAAGGCTTTAATGTGCTTTTAAATTTCTTAAGCGCAGATTTAAGTGGTATATACTTAGATATTTGTAAAGATAGATTGTATTGTAATGCAAAAGATGATACAAAAAGAGTAAGCGCCCAAAGTGCTATGGTGCTAATAGCTAGAAAGCTTTTTGCGCTTTTAGCTCCAAGTCTTACTTATACAATAGATGAAGCACTAGAGCATGCAAATGCAGCCATTAAAGAAAGCGCAAAAGATGTATTTGATTTGGTGTTGAAAAATGGGTTTGATTATGAGTATAAAATAGAAGATGAATTGTTTATACAATCAAGAGAGAAATTTTTTGAAATGGTTGATGTGTTAAAAAAAGATAAAACCATTAAGTCAACCCTAGAATTAAGCTTGCAAACGAGTGCAAATGAGCTTTTAAGTGAAGATATTGAAGAGGTAGCAGACTGGTTTATGGTGAGTTCAGTAGAAAGCTTAGATGATAAAGAAGCTTTGGCTGAATTTAAAATAGGCGATCATAGCTTTAAGATTATTCGTTCTTCATTGCATAAATGTCCAAGATGTTGGAAATTTTTAGCTAAAGAAGAAGACTGCCTGTGTCCAAGATGTAATAGTGTGGAAAAAGCGAAAAATGTTTGAGCAAGCTTTACCTTTTAGCGTGGTGGTGGTAACTTTGGTTGGTTTTTTATTTGCCACGCTTTTTTTGTTTTATTTGGTTAAAAAATTTAAGGATAAATAATGGTAACTTTAAAAGAGGCTTTGAAATTTTCAAACGAAGAATTAGAAAATTTAAAAAAAGAATTAAATGAAAAAGCACGCCAACAAAAAGAGCTAGGTGCTTATGTGGAGCAGTTTTTAAATAAAGACTTAAGTGTTTCAGGCGCAGGTGTGCCAGTAGCTATAAAAGATAATATCAGCGTAAAAGACTGGGAGTTAACTTGTGCTTCTAAAATTTTACAAGGCTATGTAGCTCCTTATGATGCAAGTGCTATTGTAAATTTGCGTAAAAAGAATTTTGCACCATTTGGAAGATGCAACATGGATGAATTTGCCATGGGAAGTACGAGTGCGACTTCTTTTTATGGTAAGACTTTAAACCCACTTGATCATACTAAGGTTCCAGGTGGAAGTAGTGGCGGAAGTGCTGCAGCCGTAGCTGCGGGGATAGCTTTGGCGAGCTTGGGTTCAGATACAGGTGGCTCGGTAAGACAACCTGCTGCATTTTGTGGTTGCGTGGGATTTAAGCCAAGTTATGGAAGAGTTAGTAGGTATGGTTTGGCTGCGTATTCTTCAAGCTTAGATCAAATCGGTGTACTTACGCAAAATGTCGAAGATGCTGCGATTTTATATGATGCGATTGCTGGATATGATGAAAAAGATAGCACAAGCGCTAAAATTGCTTTTGAAGCAACTACGCCAAAACTCAACCCAAATAAAAAATTAAAAATAGCAGTGATTCAAAACTATATTGAACAAACTAATGATGATGTAAAACAAGTTTTATTAAAAACTATAGATATGCTGAAAGCAAATGGACACGAGATTGTTTATAAGGATTTGATGGATTCTAAATTTGATGTTGCGGCTTATTACATCATCGCAGCGGCTGAAGCAAGTGCTAATTTAAGTCGTTATGATGGGGTGAGATATGGTAGAAGAAGTGAAAATTGCGATAATCTAAATCAACTCTATGTCAATAGCAGAAGCGAAGGTTTTGGCGAGGAAGTAAAAAGAAGAATTTTACTTGGAAATTTTGTTTTGAGTAGTGAATATTATCATGCTTATATTCAAGCGCAAAAAGTTAGAAGATTTATCAAGCAAAAATACGAAGAAATTTTAAGCGATTGTGATTTGATTTTTATGCCAGTTGCTCCAAGTGTTGCTTTTGGTTTGAATGATGTTAAAACTCCTGTGCAAATGTATTTAGAAGATATTTTTACCATTTCAGTAAATTTAGCAGGACTTGGTGGTATAAGTGTGCCAGTAGCAAAAAATCCAGGTGGATTAAATATTTCAGCTCAGTTGATTTGTAAAGCTTATGATGAACAAACTCTGCTAGATGGGGCTTTAAGCTTAGAAGAAATGATTAAAAACAAATAAAGGAAAAATAATGAAAATAATCAAACGCGCTTTAACTTTTGAAGATGTTTTGTTGGTACCTCAATACTCAGAGGTTTTACCTAAACAAGTTGATATTAAAACAAGACTAACAAAAAATATCACTTTAAATATGCCTTTGATTTCAGCTGCTATGGATACTGTAACTGAACATAGAGCAGCTATTATGATGGCAAGACTTGGTGGTATAGGGGTGATCCATAAAAATATGGACATTGCTTCGCAAGTTAGAGAGATCAAAAGAGTTAAAAAAAGCGAAAGTGGCGTGATTATGGATCCTATCTATATAGGAGCTAAAGCAAGTGTAAAAGAAGCACTAGAGCTTATGGCTGAATATAGAATTTCAGGTGTTCCTGTAGTAGATGAAAATAAAATTTTAATTGGAATTTTAACGAATCGTGATTTGAGATTTGAAACTAATTTTGATAACTTAGTAGAAAATGTAATGACAAAAATGCCTTTGATTACTGCTAAAAAAGGCTCTACTTTAGATGATGCAGAAAGAATTTTTTCTACCAATAAAGTAGAAAAACTCCCAATTGTAGATGAAAACAACCGCTTAGAAGGTTTGATTACCATTAAAGATTTAAAAAAGCGTAAAGAATACCCAAATTCTAACAAAGATGCTTATGGAAGATTAAGAGTGGCTGCAGCAGTTGGCGTGGGACAACTTGACCGTGTGAAAGCTTTGGTTGAAGCAGAAGTTGATGTGATCGTGATGGATAGCGCACATGGACATTCTAAAGGGATTATTGATACATTAAAAGCAATTAAGGCTGAATTTAATGTAGATGTGATAGTAGGAAATGTTGCTAGTGCAAAAGCTGTAAAAGATCTTTGTGAGGCGGGTGCAGATGCGATTAAGATCGGTATAGGACCTGGTAGTATTTGTACAACGCGTATTGTTTCGGGTGTGGGCGTACCTCAAATTTCAGCTATAGATGAATGCGCAATAGAGGCAAATAAATTTGGTGTGCCAGTGATTGCTGATGGGGGTATAAAATACTCAGGCGATATTGCAAAAGCTATTGCAGCGGGTGCAAGTAGTGTGATGATAGGTTCACTTTTAGCAGGAACTGATGAGAGTCCAGGTGAGTTGTTTACTTATCAAGGAAGACAGTATAAGAGTTACCGTGGTATGGGAAGTTTGGGAGCTATGCAAAAAGGTAGTTCGGATAGATATTTCCAAGAAGGTACTGCTCAAGATAAACTTGTACCTGAAGGTATTGAAGGTAGGGTGCCTTATGTAGGAAGTATAAAAAGTGTAGTACATCAACTCTTAGGCGGACTTAGATCTTCTATGGGTTATGTGGGCGCAGCAGATATTAAAGCTTTTCAAGAAAGAGCTGAATTTGTAGAAATCACTGCAGCAGGATTAAAAGAAAGTCATGTACATGATGTAACTATCACCGCTGAAGCACCAAATTATAAGGTAAGTAATTAATGGAATTTGAAGATCATATCAAGCAAGCTGAACTTTCTTTGGAAAAACTCAATGATAAAGATTTAGACCTTAAAACTTGTGTGGAAATTTACAAAGAAGGTTTAAAAAGTATCAAACAAGCAAGAATTATGCTTGAAAATGCTAAATTAGAAATCGAGCAAGTAGATGAGTAGCGTTGTAGCTTTGCAGTTTCCGACTTTGGCTTTGAGTAAATCAAGGCTTGATTATTATTTAAAAGCTGCTAAAGAAAGTGGTGCGAATTTGGTGGTTATGGGCGAGTATGTTTTAAATAGCTTTTTTAGTGAGCTTAAAACCATGCCAAAAAGTATGATCAAAGAACAAAGCCAAAGTAAAAAAGCAAGCTTGATAAAACTTGCTAAAAAATATGATTTAAACATTATTGCGCCATTTATCAGTGTGGAAAATGATGGTTTGAAAAAACTATGCTTAAAGGTAAGTCCGCAAAATGTAAAAGTATATGAGCAGCAAATTCTAATGCCTTATGCGCATTGGAATGAAGAAAAATTTTTTAATAATAAAAAAACCGATAAACTTAAACTTTTTACTTTTACTCACGAGGGCTTAAAATGTGCCTTGCTTTTTGGATTTGAAGCGCATTTTGATAGCTTTTGGCAGATGATTATGAAAAAAAAGATAGATTTAGTTATCGTTCCTACAGCTAGCACTTTTGAAAGTAATCAAAGATGGCTAGAGCTTTTAAAAACCAGAGCTTTTTTAAACTCAACGAATATTTTAAGAGTTAATCGCATAGGTAATTTAAAGCAAGAAAATGAATGGAAATTTTATGGAGATAGCTTTTTTATCAATGCTTTTGGGGAAGTGCAAGAACAACTTGGCGATCAAGAAGAAATGCTTGTGGTCGAGGTAAATAAGGCAAATGAAGCTAGAAATTTATGGGGCTTTGATAAACTTATAAAAAACTACGAAGAATAAAATCTCACTGAAATATTTACAACCATAGTAAAAGTAGATTATGGTTGTAAATGGATTATTTTTACTACATGTTTGGCCAAAAACAACGATTAGATTTTGCATTGAAGGGCTTTTTATATTTTATTTTTAGTAAATAAATGATAGAATTTTGCATTAAATTTTCAAAATTTTTGAGGCAAAAATGCAAAAAATTCATTTTATAGGTATAGGTGGTATTGGAATTTCAGCTTTAGCGAGATTTCTAAAAGAACAAGGCTTTAAGATCAGTGGTTCTGATATCAAAGAAAGTAAAATCACAAAAGAACTAGAAAAAGAAGGCATAGATATAAAAATTCCTCATCATCAAGATAATGTCCAAGATGTGGATTTAGTGGTGTATTCAGCTGCTATTAAAGAAGACAATGAAGAATTAATTAGCGCAAAAAAACAAAACATCACAACGCTTTCAAGAAAAGAAGCCTTGCCTATGATTTTAAAAGATAAAAGAGTATTTGCTGTCGCTGGAGCTCATGGCAAAAGTACGACTTCGAGTATTTTAGCAAGCTTGATAGAAGCTTCTGTAATTATTGGCGCGGTATTAAAAGAAAGTGGCACTAATATGCTTTATAAAGAAAGTGAAAATCTCATTTTTGAAGCTGATGAGAGTGATAGTTCTTTTTTAAATTCAAATCCATACCTAGCCATAGTAACCAATGTTGAAGCAGAGCATTTAGATCATTATGAAAATGATCTTGCAAGATTACACAAAGCATATGAGGATTTTTTGCATTTGTCTCAAATTCAAGTGATCAATGCCGAAGATGAGTTTTTGGCAAGTTTAAATTTAAGCCATGCAAAAAAGCTTTACCCAAGTAAAGATATCACAAACATTTATATGAAAGTGGAAGATTTTAAACCTAGAACGTATTTTATGCTTAAAGATTTAGGCGAATTTAGTGTTTTTGGTATGGGAGAGCATGTGGCGATGGATGCTGCTTTGGCTATTTTGGCTGCGAGTGAATTTGTAAGCATAGAAGAGATCAAAATTCAACTTTTAAAATACCAAGGGATTAAAAAGAGATTTGATATTTTATTTGCAAATGAAAATATGGCCTTGATTGATGATTATGGACATCATCCAACAGAGATCAAAACCACACTTAAGGCTGCGAGCGAATATGCAAGATTAGCCGGATATAAAAAAACTATAGCGATTTTTGAACCTCACCGTTATACGCGTTTAAGCGCTAATATAGAGTATTTTAGTGAAGTTTTGGCAAGTGTTGATGATCTTTATATTTTACCTGTGTATGCTGCAGGGGAGGTTAAGATCGAAATCAATATGCAAAGATACTTCCCAAAAGCTAAATTTATTAAAGCAATTAAAAGAGAAGAAAATGCGATTTATCTTGATGATGAATTGATTGAAAGTGGCTTAGTGATTGGTTTTGGTGCGGGAGATATCAGCGCAAAGCTTAGGGGAAGTTATGTTTAAGGTTTTTTTATATCTCTTAGCTTTTTTTGCAATTTTACTTTTTTTCATTTTTTTACGTAAAAAAATCGGCAAGATTAGTAATTATCTTTTAATATTAGTGTTGATTTTAATGATTGCTTTTGCGGTTAAATTTGAGTTAAGTGCCACAAGGAGTGGTGTTTTGAAAAAGGAAACACTCAATGCATTTTTGCAAGGAGAAAGCCTAATTTGTAAAGATGTCAATGTAAGCAAAGAATACTTCAATTTCGAACATGGAACACAAAGTTTTATTTCTAATGGCAAAAATAAGCAATTTAAAGCATATGTTTTTGATATAAGAGATTGCAAGGTGGAGAAATAATGCAAGAGCAATTTTTTAAAAAACTAGATTTAGATGGCTATATAGAAGATTTTAAAGGACTTTTTGCAAGAGATAAAGAAATATTTGTACAAGGTGATAGCAAACTTCATTATAAAAGGATCAATGAGCTTTCGCTGATTGATTTTAATCCCCCTCCTATGATAGAAGAATTAAATAGTGCTTTGACTCATTTAAGTAAGCAAGGAATTTTACATTTAAGTCAAAGTTTTGAATTTATTAAAATTTGTATGTATTTTGAGTACTTAAAGGGTTTAAAATTTGAAGAAAGTTTGAAAGAGTGGCTTTTGAAAATAGAAATTCCACAGGCTATCTTAGAGCTTTTTGAGTATTTTGATGAAAAGGGTGAGATTAAAGAAAGTATCGATGAAAGGCTTGTTAATTTAAATTTAGCTTTAAAAATGAAAAAAGAAAGCTTGATAGCTGAGTTTAAAAAACTTACATATACTAAAAATCTTAGTGCGTATTTAATTGATACACAAATTCATCTCATAAACGGTATGGAAGCTTTGCTTTTGCGCGGTGGGTTTAATCATGTCTTAAAAGCAAAAATCATAGGTAGAAGTAGTGGTGGCGGCTTTTATGTAGTGCCTTTGAGTGTGGAAAAAATTCAAAGTCAAATAGATGAGATCAAAGATGCTAAAGAAGAGATTTTTTATGAGTATGCTAAAAAAATTAGCTTGATTTTTTATAAAAATTTGATGTTTTTGAAATTTATCAACAATGCTTTTGATTTGTTTGATCACTATAGTGCTAGAGTTTTGATGGCTAAAAAGCATGATTATGAATTTGTTTTAGCTGATCATTCTAGTAATCTAAATTTATATAACTTTGCACATCCGGCTTTAAAAAATGCAAAAAGTGTTAATATAGAGTTTAATAAAAAAGTTTTAATTATCACAGGTGTAAATGCGGGTGGTAAGTCTATGCTTTTAAAAGGAATTTTAAGCGCAGCTTTACTTGCAAAACATTTGCTTCCTATGAAAATTAATGCGCAAAAAAGCCAAATAGGAAATTTCAAAGAATTTGATGCGATTTTAGAAGATCCACAAAATGTAAAAAATGATATTTCTACTTTTGCAGGAAGAATGTTGCATTTTTCTAAGCTTTTGGGTAAAAAAAATGTTTTACTAGGGGTTGATGAAATAGAACTTGGGACAGATTTTGAAGAAGCAGCGTGTTTGTATACTGAGCTTATTTCAAAGCTTTTAGAACAAGATAATAAAATCATCATTACAACTCACCATAAACGTCTTGCTATGCTTTTGGCGAAAAATGAACAAGTTGAACTCATCGCTGCTTTATATGATGAGGAATTATCACGCCCAAAATATGAGTTTTTAAAAGGCACCATAGGTAAATCTTATGCATTTGAAACAGCTTTAAGATATGGCATAAGTGCGAATTTAGTGCAAAATGCTAAAAAACTTTATGGAGAAGATAAAGAAAATTTAGAAGAAATGGTGAGCAAAAACATCAATCTTGAACTTTCTTTACGCAAGAAAAATGAAGAACTTGAAAAAAAAGAAGCCAAAGTAGATGAAATCCTGCTTTCACTCAAAGACCAAAAAGAAAAAAATGAGCATGAATTTAAAAAGCTTATTTCTAGTTTAGAGTTTAAATACCACAAAGCCATAGAAGAGGCTAAAAAGACAATAAATTTAAAAGATACTAAAGAAAAACAAAGAAGTTTAAATAAAGCCAATGAACTTAAAAAAAGCATTGTTTTACCAAGTATGGAGCAAAATGAAGAACTTAGAGTAGGGGATTTTGTAAAATATGAAAAAATCAAAGGTAAAATCACAGCTATTTCAAAAAATGATGCGATGATTCAAAGCGATGGCTTAAGTTTGCGTGTGCCATTAAAACTGCTTAAAAAAAGCAATCAAACTCCAACGCAAAAGGTAAAATCAAGTGTCAATATAAGCCGCCCAAGTGCTTTAAATATGACTTTAGATTTACATGGTTTAAGAAGCGATGAAGCGCTTGAAAGATTAGATAAATTTATCTCTGATGCTTTGATAGTGGGTTTTGATGAGGTGGTGGTTTATCATGGTATAGGTACAGGGAAATTAGCTTTTGCAGTAAAAGAGTTTTTAAAAGCTCACAAAAGTGTTAAAAGCTTTAATGATGCACCGATTAATCAAGGTGGCTTTGGTGCTAAGGTGGTAAAACTTTAGCCAATAAGTTAAACCTTTTTAATATAATAATGAGATTTAGCAATGAAACAAGTGATGATTTTAAGCGGAGCAGGTTTATCTGCTCCGAGTGGTATAAAAACTTTTAGAGCTAGTGGTGGATTATGGGAAGAGCATGATGTCATGGAAGTTTGCTCTGCAACTGGGTTTAGAAAAAATCCTAAAAAAGTTTTGGAATTTTATAACAAAAGAAGAAAAGAACTAGCTAGTGTTAAGCCAAATCACGCACATAAAATCATCGCTTTGTTAAAACAAAAATTTTCAAAACAAATTAGCATTTTAACGCAAAATGTAGATGATTTGTTAGAGCGTGCAGGGTGCGAAGATGTAGTGCATTTGCATGGTTTTTTACCCGAACTTAGATGTTTAGAGTGTGAAAGCATTTTTAACATAGGTTATGAAAGTAGCGATGATAAAATTTGTCCTAAATGTCAAAGTAAAAATATAAGACATAATATCGTGATGTTTGAAGAAATGGCACCAAATTATAAAATTTTATATGAAAAATTGCAAAATTGTGATTTATTTGTATGTATAGGTACAAGCGGACAGGTTTTACCTGTGGGGGAGTATGCAAGAGTGTGCAAACAAAGCATATTAAACAATCTTGATGAGGATAAACATCTAGAAAATAATTTTACTAAAGTTTATATAGAAGATGTTTGCACGGCCATTGATAAAATTAAAATCAAGATAGAAAATTTCTTGGAAGCAAAATGCTAGAGGCGATTTTGCATGGTATTATTTTAGGTATGGGTGTATCTGTGCCTTTTGGGCCCGTGAATATTTTGATCTTAAATACTGCTTTATCTTCTTTTAAAAATGCTTTTTGTGTAGGGCTTGGCGCGTTAAGTGCTGATGTATTTTTTTTGATTTTGATCCAATTTGGACTTTTAGGCTTTGCAAATAATGAAATTTTTAATAAAATACTAGCTGTTTTTGGCTTTTTCTTTTTGAGTTTTATGGTATTTTTAATGCTAAGAAAAACAAGAAAAGTCGATCTTAACAAGGTAAATAAAACCCATCCTTTAAAAGGTTTTAGCAAGGGATTTTTGCTAAACATCACCAATCCTTATGTGATAGGCTTTTGGGTGAGTGTGGCAGGACTTAGCATGCAGAGTAAGAACTCTTTTGCCTTGCTTTTTGGCTTGGTGGGTTTTATTGTGTTTTGGATTTTTGCTTTATCATTTTTTGTGTCTAAATTTAAAACCCTTGTGAAAAACAAACATATATTTTACATTAATCTTTTTTCAGCATTTATTTTAGAGTATTTTGCTCTTTCTATGCTGTATAAAGCTTTTATAGGATAAAACATGCAAGTAGTTGAAATTTTTAAAGAACTTAGTAAATTTAAATCCATCACTCCAGATGATGATGGTGCATTAAATTATATCGCAGTGGAGTTGAGTGATTTTGAAGCTTTTTTTATAGAAAAAGAAGGTGTGAAAAATCTTTTATTGACTAAAAAATTTAGTGAAGATGGCGAGCATTTGGCTTTTGGTGGGCATGTAGATGTGGTACCTGCAGGTGAAGGTTGGAGTAGCGATCCTTTTGTACCTTTAGAAAAAGATGGGTTTATTTATGCAAGAGGTGCGCAAGATATGAAAAGTGGCGTGGCTGCTTTTATGTGCGCAGTTAAGGAAGTAGAAAATTTCAAAGGAAGAATTTCATTAATTTTGACAAGTGATGAGGAAGGTGAGGCTAAATTTGGCACGCTTGAAGTGCTTAAATTTATGCAAGAAAAAGATATGCTACCTGATTTTGCTGTGGTTGCTGAGCCAACTTGTGATAAAAAAATGGGAGATAGTATTAAAATAGGGCGTCGTGGTTCTATCAATGGAAAATTACTCATCAAAGGCAAGCAAGGTCACGTAGCATACCCGCAAAAATGTATCAATCCGGTGCATAATTTTGCTTCTGCTTTGAAATTCTTAGCAGGATTTGACCTTGATCCAGGTGATGAGGTATTTGCACCATCTAAAATTGTTATCACTGATATACGCGGTGGTATGGAAGTGTGCAATGTCACCCCAAATGATTTAAAATTGATGTTTAATGTAAGAAATTCTCCACAAACTAGCTTAGAAGATGTAAAAGCTTATGTAGAAAAGACTTGCGAAGGACTTGATTATGAGTTATGTTTGGATCAAAGCTCAAAACCTTTCTTAACTCAAAGTGATTCTAAAATCGTACAAAAACTAAATGAAAGTGTACAAAAAATCACTCAAGTTGTCCCAGAACTTAACACTAAAGGTGGTACAAGCGATGCTAGATATTTTGCTGAGTTTGGTGTGAAGGTAGTGGAATTTGGTGTGTGTAATGATAGAATTCATGCCATTGATGAGAGAGTGAGTGTAGAAGAGCTTGAAAAATTGTATTTAGTTTTTAAAGATTTATTAGAGAATTTCAACTAGGAAAAAGTATGATTATCAATGGACAAAAGCTTGAATTAAAAGAGCTTAAATTTATGGACTATGTTCAAGAAAAGCGATTAAAGATAGAATTGATTGCCTTGGAATTAAACGGAGAAATTATCCCAAGGGATCAATTTGAAAATTTAATTTTGAAAGAAAATGATAAAGCAGAAATTGTTACTTTTGTAGGTGGTGGTTGATGAAAATTAAATTTAATGGCAGTATGATAGACACGCATTTTAAAAATACTTTAGAATTTTTCCAAAGTGTGAGTAAAAATGAAAACGATGTATGGATAGTCAATGGTTTTGCGACAAAAGAGAATATGAACTTAAAAGAAGAAGATGAGCTTTTTTGTATAGAGAAAAATACCTTACCTCCTTATGAAGCCCTTGATGCGATGATGAGAGCAAGACATACTCCAAAGCTTCACGATAAGCTTAAAAAAGCAAGTGTGGCTATTTGCGGGCTTGGTGGACTTGGATCGCATATTGGGATAAATTTGGCAAGAAGTGGGGTTGGTAGACTTCATTTGATTGATTTTGATGTAGTTGAACCAAGCAATCTTAACCGCCAAGCTTATATGGTAGAAGATTTAGGTAAATTTAAGGCTGAAGCTTTAAAAGATCAAATCGCTAAAATCAATCCTTTTATCGAAGTTTTTGCACAAGTTTTAAAAATAGAAAAAGAAAACATTGCAGAGCTTTTTACTAACGATGATATTGTCTGTGAAGCCTTTGATAGTGCAAAATACAAAGCCATCTTAGCACAAAATTTTCATCAGTTTTACCCTGAAAAAGCCTTAGTGTGTGCTTCTGGTTTAGCAGGATATGGCGATAGCAACAGCATACAAACAAGAAAAATTGCAAAAAACTTTTATGTTTGTGGTGATTTGCAAAATGAAGCAAAAGTAGGTAATGGGCTTATGGCTCCGCGTGTAAATATTTGCGCAGGACATCAAGCAAATTTAGTTTTAGAGCTTTTAGCGAGTGAATAATGGAAAAATTAAAAATAGGAAAATATGAGTTTAATTCCCGGTTTATTCTAGGTTCTGGAAAATTTTCTTTTGAGTTGATACAGTCAGCCATTGAAGAAGCAAAAGTGGAGCTTATCACCTTAGCTTTGCGTAGAGTTAACGATAAAGGCATAGAAAATATACTTGATTTTATCCCAAAACATATTAAACTTTTGCCTAATACTTCGGGTGCAAGAAATGCCAAAGAAGCTTTGCGTATAGCAAAACTTGCAAGAGAGCTTGGCTGTGGAGATATGATCAAGGTTGAGGTAATTAGCGACAGTAAATATTTATTACCGGATAATTATGAAAGCATAAAAGCAGTCGAACTTTTAGCAGATGAGGGTTTTACTCCTTTAGTTTACATGTATCCTGATTTATATGTTGCGCGTGCTATGGTTAGTGCAGGAGCTGGGGCTATAATGCCTCTTGGAGCTCCCATAGGAAGCAATAAAGGCTTAAAAACCAAAGAATTTATACAAATTTTACTTAATGAAATTAGTTTGCCTATTATCGTAGATGCAGGCATAGGAAATCCTGCGCAAGCTTGTGAAGCGATGCAAATGGGTGTGAGTGCAGTTATGGCAAATACTGCCATAGCTCAGGCTAAAGATGTAGCAAAAATGGCAAGAGCATTTGCTTTGGCTATAGAGGCAGGACATAGTGCATATTTAGCAGGTATAGCAAGTGAAAATAAACCGAGTGCAAGTTCTCCTTTAAGTGGTTTTTTAAGGGATTAAATGCGAAAATATCCTCATATGCAAAGCATTGAAAGTGAACTTTTGGCTAAGGTTTTAAAAGAAGTTGAAAATTTTGATGAAAGTAAATTTAATGCTTTTGATGTAAAAAAGGCTTTAGCTAAAGATTATCTTAATATAGAAGATTTAAAAGCTTTGCTTTCAAGTGCAGCAGAAGATTTTATAGAGGATTTAGCACAAAAATCAAGCTATGTTACTCAAAGACACTTTGGAAATTCCATCTCTCTTTTTACACCTTTATATCTTTCTAATTTTTGCAATAGTAAATGTACTTACTGTGGGTTTCAAAAAGGTAATAAAATTAAAAGAGCTAAGCTAAATGAGGCTGAAATTCATCAAGAAATGCAAGAGATTAAAAAAAGTGGCTTGGAAGAAATTTTGCTTCTAACGGGCGAAGGCAGGGAGTATGCAAGTGTAGATTATCTTGCCAAGGCTTGTGCAATAGCAAAAGAGTATTTTAAAGTTGTGGGGATTGAAGTTTATCCCATGAATATAGATGAATATGCACTACTTCATGACAAAGGTTGTGAGTATGTAAGTGTATACCAAGAAACTTATAATCTAAAAACTTATTCTAAAATTCACGTTGAAGGCGAAAAAAGTGTATTTGAATACCGTTTTCATGCGCAAGAAAGAGCTTTAAAAGCGGGTATGAGGGGAGTGGCTTTTGGGGCTTTGCTTGGTGTAGATGATTTTAGAAAAGATGCTTTTGCAACGGCTTTACATGCGTATTTTTTACAGCAACAATATCCTCATGCTGAGATAGCTTTGTCTATTCCTAGATTAAGACCTATCATCAATAATAAAAAAATTCACCCAAAAGATGTAAGCGAGACAAGACTTTTGCAGGTTTTGTGTGCTTATAGGTTGTTTTTGCCTTTTGCGAGTATTACGATTTCTACACGAGAAAGAGCAGGATTTAGAGACGGGGTTGTTAAACTAGGTGCCACTAAAATGAGTGCTGGAGTGAGTGTGGGGGTAGGCGAGCATCAAGGCGATAAAAAAGGCGATGATCAGTTTCAAATCAGCGATAAACGAACCGTAGATGAGGTGCTAGCTATGTTAAAAAGTGTTAATTTGCAAGCTATTATGAGTGATAATATTTATGTGGGATAAAAAAATCATTGCTATTAGCGATAGTCAAAATACTCAAGAAGATTTTTTTCATTTTGTTGAAAAGTTAAGTCAAAGCAGTATTGATGCATTAGTACTTAGAGAAAAATCTCTAGATGAGTTAGAATATCTTAAGCTAGCTAAAGAGGTGTTAAAAATTTTTAACAAAACCCAAAAAATATGTTTTTTGCATTATTATTATGAAGCTTGTTTAAAATTAAATCATCAGTTTTTCCATGCACCCTTGTTTGTTTTGCAAAAATATCCACAGTGTTATAAGAAATTTAAGCTTTTAGGAAGTTCTGTTCATTCTAAAGAAGAACTAGATTTAGCTTGTAAATTTAAAGTAAACCATGTGTTTTTTGGACATGTATTTGAAAGCTCTTGTAAGATTGATTTAGCTCCAAAAGGTATTGAAAGTCTAAAGGCTTTATCAGAAGTTTCAAAAATACCCATTTATGCAATAGGTGGAGTGAATGCGAAAACTATACCGTATTTAAAGAACATAAACATAGCCGGTGTGTGTATAAGAGAAGCCTTATATAAGAGTAAAAGTGTAAAAGATTATGTTTTAGAATGTAAAAATCTTTTAGTCCAAAAGGACTAAAAGACTATAGCCAGAAAAAGTATGCAATCACTGCAAGGCTGATTGAGCAGAAGATATTTAGTACAATTCCTACTCTTATCATTTCTTGTTGTTTAATGTGACCTGTACCAAAAACTATAGCATTTGGCGGGGTAGCAACAGGTAGCATAAATGCGCAAGAAGCTCCAATAGCAATGATTAAAGCAAGTCCTAAAGCAGGAACACCTAAGGTATCTGCGATAGAGATAAATAAAGGCACCAATAAAGCCGCAGAAGCAGTATTTGAAGTAAATTCAGTTAAAAATACTATAAAAAATGCTACGATCAAACCTATGATAAATAAATGTCCATTTTCAATAAATGAAATGATTGTATCAGCCATGACCTTGCTAGCACCTGAATCTTTTAAGACAACACTTAAAGTGATACCTCCACCAAAGAGCATTAAAACGCCCCAGTCGGTATTTTTTTGTATATTTTTCCAATCAATCACTCTAAATGCGCAAACTAAAACAGCAGCAAGCAAGGCAATCACTGCGTCTAGATTTGCGATTTTATAGCCAAAAGTGCTTTGTATGATAGGACTAATATTGCCACTAAAAATCCAAGATAATGCAATCACTAAGAAGATAAGTAAAGTTATAATTCTTTCTCTTGTAAGTTCAATATGCTCGGTGTGTAGATCGACTTGAAGATTAAATTTAGGCTTAAACATCATATATAAAATCAAGATCATTACTGGTAAAAATACTAAAACAATAGGAATGCCATATTTTAGCCATTGTGCAAAGCTAATGTGTAATTGAGTAGCAACTATGGCATTTGGAGGTGTTCCTACTATAGTACCTATACCGCCAATACTTGCGCTAAAAGCTATACCTAAAAGGATGAAAACATAAGTATTTCTATCTTTTTGTGGGTCAAGTGAAGCTAACATACCTATAGCAAGCGGGAGCATCATAGCTGCGGTTGCAGTGTTACTCATCCACATAGATAAAAAAGCCGTAGTGATAAAAATATACAAACTAGAAAGCCCTAGATGTCCTTTTGCTAGAGTGAGTATCTTATGTGCGATAAGTTTATCTAGTTTTTGATGGTGCATTGCAGCAGCTAGAGCAAAACCACCAAAAAATAAAAAGATGTTAGAATCAGCAAAACCTGTTAAGGCTTTAGAAGTGGGCATTAGCCCTAATCCTGCCGCTAAAATAGGCACTAAAATGGCTGTGATTGTAACATGTAAAGCTTCGCTAAGCCATAATATAGCGATAAAAATCAATAAAGATAAGCCTTGGTTTACCTTAGTTTCACCGAAAGGGGAAAAATAAAGCAATGCGATAAATAACACTAAGTCTGCAACGACTATGAGTGATTTAACATTAGAACTCATTTACAACTCCTTAAAAATATTGTAGTTTTGTAACATATTCTAAATGAATTTTATTTTAAATGTCAATTTTTTTATCTTAAATTGTATAGAAAAATTTTTCTATGTGCAAAAATGTGAAGTTTGATTAAATTTGTATCTTTTTGGTATAATTTTTGCTAGTTAAGGTATTGAAAATGAAATTTATTAAGGAATAATAATGGTTAAAAAGATACTTGTATTTGCTCTAGCTTTGTTTTTTAGTGCATGTGCGGTGAATTCTAAAAACCAAGGGGTTGCCAAGGTTAATGAGGTTATAAAAATTCAAGCAGAGTGTTATAATCCTTCTAGTTCTAAAGCATATGAAGCAAAAATCAAAGGGCTTTTGTATATTAGCGATGTGGGTCTTAAATACTGTGCAAATAAAAGAACGATTGATAAAAGTGTTTCTTTAAAAAAAGTTTATATTCATAGAGTGTATGATTTGAATGAGAATTTAAAATATTCTTTTTCTAATGGCAAAAACTACTATATTGATGAAAATTTTAATTATTATTTTTATGTATTCTTAAAAGAAGAGTTAGAAAATAGAGGTATAGTGGTGGTAGAGGATACTCAAAATTCTCCTTATGTTTTAAGAGTTGATTTGAGCTTTAATGATTTTTACTCTCAATTTGATTCTAATTCTTTATTTTCAGTAATTGCAAGTCAATTGACGCTTAAAGATATCAATACAAACAAAACCATCAATATCAAAACAAAACAAGAAGTAAAAGGCTTTTATAAAATTAATGATTTGCCTTTTTTTACCCAATTACTTATCAAGCAAGTAGCTAATAAAGCTGCAGATGTTATTAGTTCTTTGTGAGATGTTTTAACTGTCATGGATTTTCCCTTGCAAGTTTTTGTCCAGCTTGCAAGGAAGAGCTTTTGGAATACTCTTTGGGTATAAGAGAGCTTGAAGAGGGATTTAAGGTTTATTATTTTTATCAATATGAACAAATCAAGCATTTGATTTATTTTAAACATCGGTTTCAAGGTTATTTTGTCTTAAATGCTTTAGCAAGATTAAGTTTTGCTAAATTTAAAGATTTTTTTCAACCTGCATGCGAAATTAATGCTATAGCCTTAGATGATAAAACTGAAAAAAATTACTCACACACAGCAATTTTAACACGCCATTTAAAAACTCGATTTATAAAGCCTATGTATCATACTTTACAGGCTAGTTCGCGGCATAAATATAGTGGAAAAAGTTTGAAATTTCGTAAAGACAATAAAAGATCATATCAGTTATTAAAGCTTCCAAAACACCCTGTAATTTTAGTAGATGATGTAGTGACTACAGGAATAAGTTTGCTAGAGGCAAAAAAGCTTTTGGAAAAAAATAATATTAAAGTGTTATTTGCTTTAGTTTTGGCTAATGCAAAATTTGATACAATATAAGCATTAATTTTAAGGATTTTTATGGAAAATATTTTTACTAAAGATTCAGATATTGAAAATATAGATATAGAAAGTTCTATAAAAAGTAGCTATTTAGATTATTCTATGAGCGTTATTATAGGCCGTGCATTACCTGATGCTAGAGATGGACTTAAACCTGTTCATAGAAGAATTTTATATGCTATGAATGATTTAGGCGTTGGAAGTCGTAGTGCATACAAAAAGTCAGCGCGTATAGTGGGTGATGTAATCGGTAAATACCACCCGCATGGTGATGTGGCTGTATATGATGCTTTAGTAAGAATGGCGCAAGATTTTTCAATGCGTTATCCAAGCGTAGATGGTCAAGGAAACTTTGGTTCTATTGATGGCGATGGCGCTGCTGCGATGCGTTATACCGAAGCTAGAATGACGAT
This sequence comes from Campylobacter sp. P255, assembly GCF_003627915.1. Classification (NCBI taxonomy): domain Bacteria; kingdom Pseudomonadati; phylum Campylobacterota; class Epsilonproteobacteria; order Campylobacterales; family Campylobacteraceae; genus Campylobacter; species Campylobacter sp. P255. The sequence continues at coordinate 14,139 of NZ_NREN01000013.1, read as the reverse complement.
TTTAGCTGAAGAGTTGCTGCGTGATATAGATAAAGATACGGTTGATTTTGTACCAAATTACGATGATTCTATGAGTGAGCCTGATGTTTTACCTGCTAGAGTGCCAAATTTATTACTTAATGGTTCAAGTGGTATTGCAGTGGGTATGGCTACTAATATTCCTCCACATAGTTTGAATGAGCTTATCGATGGTTTGCTTTATTTAATTGATAATAAAAATGCAAGCTTGGAAGAAATAATGCAATTTATCAAAGGGCCTGATTTTCCAACCGGTGGTATTATATTTGGTAAAAAAGGTATTATAGAAGCTTATCGCACAGGTCGTGGCAGGGTAAAAGTAAGAGCAAAAACACATATTGAAAAAAGAGCTAATAAAGATATTATTGTAATAGATGAGCTTCCTTATCAAACTAATAAAGCAAGATTGATAGAGCAAATTGCTGAACTTGCTAAAGAAAAGCAAATTGAAGGCATTGCTGAAGTTAGAGATGAGAGCGATAGAGAAGGAATTCGCGTGGTGATTGAGCTAAAACGCGATGCTATGAGTGAGATCGTGTTAAACAATCTTTTTAAATCTACCACTATGGAGAGTACTTTTGGTGTGATTATGCTTGCTATACATAACAAGGAGCCAAAAGTTTTTTCTTTGATTGAGCTTTTAAATTTATTCTTAAATCACAGAAAAACTGTAATTATTAGAAGAACGATTTATGAATTGCAAAAAGCTAGAGCTAGAGCGCATATTTTAGAGGGTTTAAAAATAGCACTAGATAATATCGATGAAGTGATAGCGTTGATTAAAAACTCCCCAGATAATCCAACGGCTAAAAATTTATTGATGGAAAAATTTGGTCTAAGCGAGCTTCAATCTAATGCTATTTTAGATATGAAGTTAGGTCGTTTAACAGGACTTGAAAGAGAAAAAATTGACAATGAGCTAAGAGAATTGTTAGCAGAAATCGAAAGACTTGATCAAATTTTAAAAAGCGAAACTTTGCTTGAAAATTTAATTAAAGATGAGTTAAAAGAAATTAGAACAAAATTTGATGTACCAAGAATCACTCAAATTGAGGATGATTATGATGATATTGATATAGAAGATTTAATACCAAATGAAAACATGGTAGTTACTATCACTCATCGTGGTTATATTAAGCGTGTTCCAAGTAAGCAGTATGAAAAACAAAAACGCGGTGGTAAGGGCAAGGTTGCTGTTACGACTTATGATGATGATTTTATTGAAAGCTTCTTTACGGCAAACACACATGATACCTTAATGTTTGTTACTGATCGCGGGCAACTTTACTGGCTTAAGGTTTATAAAATTCCTGAAGGAAGTAGAACCGCTAAAGGTAAGGCTGTGGTTAATCTCATTAATCTACAAGCAGATGAAAAAATTATGGCGATTATCCCGACAACTGATTTTGATGAAAGTAAATCATTGTGTTTCTTTACTAAAAATGGTATCGTAAAACGCACAAATTTAAGTGAATATCAAAATATTAGAAGTGTGGGTGTAAAAGCGATTAATCTAGATGAAAACGATGAGCTTGTTACTGCAATTATCGTTGCAAGAGATGAAAACGAAGTTATCAATGTCAATGCAGATGAAAATTTAGAAATAGATGAAAATCTAGAAAATGAAAGCAGTGAAAATAGTGAAGAATTAGAAAATACCATTAGCGGTAAGATGCTTTTTGCAGTAACTAAAAAAGGCATGTGTATCAAATTCCCTCTTGCTAAAGTTAGAGAGATTGGTCGTGTAAGTAGAGGGGTAACTGCGATTAAATTTAAAGAAAAAGATGATGAGGTTGTAGGTGCTGTTGTGATCGAAAATGATACACAAGAGATTTTAAGTGTGAGTGCTAAAGGTATAGGTAAGCGCACTAATGCAGGAGAATACAGACTTCAAAGTAGGGGTGGTAAGGGTGTAATTTGTATGAAGCTTACTGCTAAAACAAAAGATTTAATCGGTATAGTTATAGTTGATGAAAGCATGGACTTAATGGCTTTAACAAGTAGCGGTAAAATGATACGTGTGGACATGCAAAGCATTAGAAAAGCAGGTAGAAATACAAGTGGTGTAATCGTAGTAAATGTAGAAAACGATGAGGTTGTAAGCATTGCTAAGTGTCCTAAGGAAGAGGATGAGGATTTAGATGCTGAAAATAATATGGATTTAAATTTTGAATAGTAAAATTTGGAATGCTTTTTGCTATTTTAATAAAATCAAATAAATTGAAGGTGTAAAAATGAAAAAAGTTATTTTTATGTTTTGTTTGGCTTTAGGTTTTAGTGCTTGTGCACTAGATCAAAGAGGCGTGAACCCAAATCAAGCTCAGGCTACTCAGGCAAATTCTGATGTGGTGGTTCAAAAAGTAGATAAAGATGATGTGCGTAGTATCATCAGAGAAGAAAAAATGCTTGCAAATGATACAAGCACAGATAATGATCTAACATTTACAGCAGTGGGTGAGGGTATCGCTCCTTTAAATACTGTTTCAGTTGGTCAAGCTTTAGCTTTGGCAAAAAGAGCAGCGATTACTGATGCTTATAGACAATTAGCTAGTAAGTTATATGGTGTAAGAGTAAATGGTAAAGATACAGTAAAAGATGCAATGCTTAAAAGCTCAACCATTACAGCACAGGTAAATGGTTTAATTAAAAATGCAAGTGTGGTTGATCAAGATTTCAAAGATGGTCTTTATAGAGTAAATGTAGAACTTAAAATTGATGCTGACAAGTGGAAAGAATTGTTTGCTTATTAATCTTTATAGTATTTAACACTACTGCCCAAGATGAGTTTATATTTTGGGCAGAACTTTCAAATAAAAATTTCATTCTTTATCATCAAAAAGAAACTATATCCATAGCTATGACTCAAAGCAAAAATAAAAACTTAGAATACGCTTGTGAGTTAATTTACACTCCAAAAGATTTAAAAACTTTTTTACGTGATGATTTTGGTATGATCGATGAAGAAAGAATGACTAAATTAGACAAATTTAATTTTTTGAATACACATAAAAATGAATTAATTGATTGTTTTTTTAATTCAAAAATAGATGTAAAAGATTTTGTTAAAAGTGAGCAAGCAAGCGCTCAAAGTGAAACATATGTGAGAATTTTACCTTTAAGATTTACAGTTGAATTTCATGATAATAGTGCCTTTATATATTATCTTAAATAAATGCAAAGCTTGTTTTTATTAAAATACTTAAAAAAATATTAAGAGTTTGAAATGCAAAAAAGTATCCCGCGATATTTGTTGTTTAAATATCTTCGTTTTGACAAAGATCAACCCTTTATTATGCTTTCAAAGATTTTAGCTTTTTTGGGTGTGAGTATAGGATTATGTGTACTCTTGGTTGCAATGGCTATTATGAATGGTTTTGATAAGGAATTTGAAAGAAAACTTTTTACGATGAATTACCCCATTACGATATTGCCACGTTTTGGAGCTAGTGTAGATGAAAAATTACTACAAGAACTAAGAGCTCAGTTTCCAAATTTGTTATTTAGTCCTTATATTAGTACTCAAGTTATAGCAAGAAATGATGTAAGGTTAGAAGGTGGAATGTTATTTGGCGTAAACTTCGAAGATGAAAAAAAAATCAATGAAGTAGTAGCGCATGCTTTAGATGGGAAAAATTTGCAAAATTTTGACATTTTAATAGGCAAGGGATTAAAAAGCGAATTTGGGCTAGATTATGATGATAAGATCGCATTGATTTTTTCTAATCTTAGTGCAAGTGGTCTTTCGCTTATCCCTAAGGTAAAGCGTTTTGATGTTAAAGCTGAATTTTCTTCTGGTTTATTAGCTTATGATAAAGCATATATGTATGTAGACGCAAAAGCTTTGGCTAAGATTTTATCTTATCCTCAAGGGGTTTATGATGGAATTCATGTATATTCGTTAAAGCCTTTTGATGATATAAAACACATTGAAGCTTTTTTAGGTGCAAAATATGCTAGTATAGGTTGGTGGGAGCAAAATGGAAATTTCTTTGCGGCACTTGCTTTGGAAAAAAGGGCGTTGTTTATTGTGTTGATGCTGATTATTTTAGTTGCTAGTTTAAATATCGTAAGCTCTTTATTGATGATCGTGATGAATAGACGCAGTGAGATAGCTTTATTGCTTTCTTTGGGAGCTAGTAAATTAGAGATTAAAAAAACCTTTTTTTCTTTGGGTTTTTTTATAGGTGGAAGTGGGATTATAGCAGGTGTAATGCTTGCAACCATAGCCTTATGGGTGCTTGGTAACTTTGATATCATTTCTTTGCCTACTGATGTTTATGGCATGAGTAAATTGCCCTTAGAACTTTCTTTTGTTGATTTTTGTGCTACGCTTTTGGGTGCAATTGTGATTGTAAGTTTGTCTTCTTATTATCCTGCAAAAAAAGCAACACAAGTAGATATTTTAGATACTTTAAGAAACGAATAAATTTAATATTTATTCGTTTAGAAATTTTTTGATTTCATTGAAGAAATTTTCATAGCTAACATCTTTGATCGTTTTTACAAACTTACCATTTTCATCAATCAAATAAAACTCCCCGCTATGAGCTATAGAATACCCCATGGCAGAATTTTTAAGATCAATTTTTTCATAAACTACACCATAGTTTTTGGTTATTTTTTCTAATTCTTTTTCATTCTTTGCTACTAGCGCAGTAGAATTAGGGTAGAAGTATTTTACCCATTGGCTTGTTTGTGTTAGATTGCTATCTCTTTTTGGATCTAAAGAAATAAACACCACATGAGCTTTTTCTTTGTTTGGCATTTGGTTTAAAACACTTGCAATTAGTGCAAGTTCACTAGGACAAACATCAGGACAATAGGTGTATCCAAAATATACAATCAATTTTTTTCCGGCAAAATCTTTTAGGCTAAGTATGCCTTTTTCAGAATTTAAGTGAAAATTGTATTTATTGTTTTCAAAATATTGTATTGAAAGAAAGAAAACACCAAAAATCATTATAATAAGCAAAAAAATATTGATTTTTTTCATAAATTACCTTTTTACATCAAAATCAAAATAAAAATCTAGTGGATCTTCATTATCAAAAAGTTCTATTCTAAAACGCATTACATCAAGCGTGCAAGAGCTTAAAACTAATTTGGCGTGATAGGTATTGTTGATTTTTTTAAACTGCGGAACGATATCTCCCATATACATATTTAGCCCATAAACTCTAGCATTAAGTTGAGGGTAATTGCCTAAATTAGTGATATTTAAATCAAGCTCGTTTAACGCCATAATGGGTTTTGGGGTTAGACTGATTAAAACTTTTTGGTTTTTAAAATTATACTCACAGCTTTGTTGATTTAAATCACAATCTAAAGGAGTTAAAGTGGTGATTAATTCTCTTTTTTTACCTGTGCTTGGCATATGGGTATAAAAATAAGCCCCGCTTATAGCAAAAGCTATAGCTAGAGCAAAAATGAGTAAATTTTTCATTATTTTTGAATGCTTCGTGATTGAATATTTTTAAGTTCAATAGTACTATTATCATCAAAATAAAGTGTTAAGTTAGCTTTGGTTTGTGGGGTGATGTTTTCTTTAAGGTTTAATACCATGATGTGCATACCACCTGGTTTGAGCTCAGCACTTGATTTAGCTTTAATGGTGATTTGTGGAATTTGCACCATCATTTTTTTACCATTTTCCATAATATGATTATGAATTTCTGTGGTATCACTTAAAGAGCTTTGAGCTTTTATTAGCTTAATATCTTTATCAGAATTGTTTTTAAGCTCTAAGAAAAATGCCGTAGTTTTAGAGTGAGGTGGAGTTTGTCTTACATAAGGATCATTTACAGTAATTTCATTTGCAAAAACAAAAGTGCTTAAAATAGCCAAACCTAGTAATTTTTTCATTGTATTTCCTTTTTTTGTGTTTGATAAAATATAAAACATTATACACGGAAAAAATTAAAAATATATTTATTGTAAAAATAATATAATTAGCACCTTGTTGTTTTAAATTTTACAAAGAAAGGTTGAAATTGTTTAAAGTTGCATCTATAATATTTAGCATGGTTGTATTTGCAAATGCAAATAATCTTGCAAAGATTTATTTAAATGAAGGTATTAAAGCAGTTGAACAGGTGCTAGAGCAAGAATTAAGCAAAAAGGATTTTTGGCTTGATGAAATCAAAGACAAAAATGTTACTCTTGGGTATTATGATGAAGATGTTGCGATAGTTTTAACTAATAAAAGTGATAAAATTATTCGTGTTTATCACTATGATGATGGTAAAGTTGAGAAGAAATTTATCCAAAAAGATGTTTTAACCGGTTTGGCAGGAGATAAAGAAATCGAAGGGGATCTAAAAACCCCTATAGGTTTTTATGAATTAGGCAAGAAATTTTATCCTGGCGATCCTTATTATGGTCCATTTGCTTTTGCTACAACCTATCCAAATGTACTTGATAAAACTTTAGGTAAAACAGGTGGGGGAATTTGGATTCATGGGTATCCACTAGATGGAACACGGTTGGATACTTATAAAACTAGAGGCTGTATCGCTGTGCAAAATGATTTGCTAGATGATTTTAACAAGCTTGTTGCTGATAGAAAATCTTATGCTATGACAGAAGAAAAAGCTAAAGTAAGAACCAACCACGATGAAATAGCTATTTTGCTGGCAAATTTATTTGCTTGGAAAGATAGTTGGCAAAAAAGTGATATTAAAAAATATTTGTCTTTTTATGATCAAAAAATCTTTAAACATAAAAACAAATTCAACTATGAACAATTTGCAAGAAATAAAGAAAGAATTTTTGCTAAAAATGAAGAAAAAAGCATTAAATTTTCAGATCTTAGCATCAGTCCTTATCCAAATGATAGAAACGAAAAAATTTTCAGAATAGGTTTTTATGAGGACTATCGTAGTACAAACTATAAATTTAAAGGAGAAAAAGTCCTTTATGTGAAGCTTGTAGGCGATAAAATGCAAATTTTAGCTGAGCAATAATGGCTTATATAAAAATCAACCGTGCAGCTTATGAGCACAATCTTGATCTCATAGCTTCTAAAGCAGGAGGCTATGAAAAAGTTATATGTGTCTTTAAAGACAATGCTTATGGACATGGAGCTAAGATTTTGGCTCCTATTGCCAAGGCAAAGGGTGTTAATTTTATAGCAGTAAAAAATGAAACTGAAGCAAAAGAGCTTCAGGGTGTTTTTGAACATATTTTGATTTTATCTCACCATCCACATGCAAATGAAAATGAAAATTTTATTTATGCTTTAAATGATAGAAATGACATTAAGAAATTTAAAAAAAATACAAAAATTCATTTAGTTATAGATACAAATATGCATAGAAACGGAATTGTGCCAAAAGATCTTGAGGAAGTCTTGTGTGAACTTAAAAGTTATGGTTTGCAACTTCATGGTGTGATGATGCATTTTGCAGGAAGCGATGAGATGGATGCAAGCTATTTCGTGCAAAAGCAAAATTTTAAAGAAGTCAAAAAAAAGATCCAAACTTTGTTGCAAGATGAGGCTGAAAAATTAATATTTCATTCGCACAACTCAGAAGCTTTGTTTAGAACAAACACTTTAGAGCCAAAAGAGTATTGTAGAGTAGGGCTTGTGCAGTTTGGGTATGCTTATTTTAGCGATGAATTACATAAAGTATTGAGTTTGTGGGCTGAAAAAATCAGCCAAAGAACGCTTAAAAAAGGACAGACGGTAGGTTATGGTGGTGTATTTTGCGCAAAAGAAAATTTAGAGATTGCAACTTATGATTTAGGTTATGCAGACGGACTTTTACGCTATGATGGTAAAAAAGAGTTGGTTTTACCAAATGGTAAAAAAATGCTAGGAAAAATGTCAATGGACAGCTTTTCATGCGAAGGTAATGATGATGTAATTTGTGTGATTGATGATGCAAATGCAATGGCGAGTTTTTTTAATACAATCAACTACGAGATTTTAGTAAAGCTTTCTCCAAATTTAAAAAGAATTGTAATTTAAGATAAAATATATTAATATAATGCTTTCGAAAGGATAAAAATGGCATTTTTAAATTGGGCTATTTTGATTTTATTTTTGTTTATTGTATTTTTGCTCATTAATCGTTATGAAAGAAAAATGAAAATCCTATATAAAAATATAGAGATTTTAAAAAATGAGTGTAAGAAAAACAATGAAAACATCGAAAAAAATAGAATTTTAATAGAAAAAAATAGATCAAATATCGAAAATATAAAAAATCAAGATTAGCATTAATCTTGAAGTATTTTAGCTATAAGTTCTAATGGGTGTGAAAATTTAGTAGAAACTTTTTCATGTTCTAAAGCATTTGAAATTTGTATTCTACAAGCTGAACATTCTGCGCTGATGATTTGCACATCTGTTTTTTGAATATTATATGCTTTTTTCATACCAACTTTTAAGGCTTTTTCATAGTGATCTGTCTGCATGCTTACCCCGCCAAAACCACAGCATTCATTTGAAGCAATAAGTTCCTTGAAATGATAGTTTTGCTTTAATAGATTTCTCGGTTCTTGGTAAACTCCTTGCATTTTTTTTGCATGACAAGGATCATGATAGCTGATATTAATATTGACTTTGTTTTTAGTTTTTAAAAGTTGTTCTAAATTAGTATGCTCGTATAAATACTTAGTTGCAAGAAGTATTTTATGGGAGATGTTTTTTGCTCTTATTGCCCATTCTTGATCACCTTGCATATGAAAAAAATGCTCATAGTCTATGTTGATCATTGCAGAGCAGGTTGCTTCAGGGATGATGATATAGTCAAGCGTTTTGAGTTTTTCTTCAAAATATACAATATTTTTTTTAGCTAGATGTTCTACGCTTTTAAAATCTCCTGTAAAGTAGTGAGGAGCTCCACAACATGATTGTTCTTTTAATAAATCTACATTGATCTTAAGATGCTTGCAAATTTCAAGCAAAGCAAATCCAGTACTTGTATAAGAGTAATTAGACAAGCACCCTATAAAAATCCCTATAGATTTTTCCCCTTGATTATTGATAAAATCAGGATTGGAGCTTAAAAAACTTTTTTTACTCAAAGATGGAAGCAAGCGTCCTTTTTTGATTAAAGGTAGGTTTAATTTTGCTTTCATGCCTTGGTTGTTATTTTTAGTGCTAAATGTGCAACTTTGAAAAACATAGCCCAATCTTGCTAAAATATTTAACACTTGTCTATGTCTTAAAAAGAAAAAGGCAAGTTTTTTATACCATGCAATACCAAATTTTTGTGCTATATCATAGCGAGTTTTTTCAATAGCGCTATCAACTCTTAAGTGGCTTGGGCAAGCTTCAACGCAATTGGTGCATAAAAAACATGATTCAAAAATTGTTTTAAGATCACGATCAAGTTCTAATTCTTGATTTTTATAAGCACTTATGAGATCTAAAAAGCCACGAGGGGAGGTACTCTCATCGCGATTTATCTCATGTATGGTGCATGTTGGTATGCATTTGCCACATTTTACACATGCATTTGTGATTTCATCAATATTTAACATGTTAAACCGTTTTAGAAAATACTTTTTTATCTTCACTAATGCGTTTGAGATATTTATCAAAACACATTGCAATATTACGGATCAAAAGCACTCCTGTTTCATTGACTTTGATATGGTTTTTATCAATAGTCACAAATTCATTTAATTTGCTTAATTCTTCTAGATCTTGTTGAAAGTATTCAAAAAAGTTAATCTTAAATCTTTGTTCTATTTTTTCAATGTTAAGCGAGAAATTACTCATAAGCTCCATAATCACAGCTTTTCTTAATTCATCATCATCATCTAGCATAATGCCTTTTTCGCAAGGCAATTTGCCCTCATCAATAGCCTTTTCATAGCTTGGCATATCTTTGAAATTTTGCATATAGTGTCTTTTTCCCTCACCAATACTTGTCAAACCAATGCCAATTAAATCTGTTCCACCTTTAGTAGTATAGCCTTGAAAATTTCTATGTAGACTACCATTTTCTAACGCTTTAAAAAGTTCATCTTCTGGTTTTGCAAAATGATCCATTCCTATCATTTTATAACCATTGTGGGTTAAAAAATTTTCACAGTATTCTAAAATTTGAAGTTTTATATCAGGACTAGGCAGGGTATTTTCATCAAATTTTCTCATATTTTTTTTAAGCCATGGCACATGTGCATAGTTAAAAATAGCAAAGCGATCAGGATTGATTAGCAATGCTTTTTCCAAAGTTTGTTTAAAGCTTTCTAAGCTTTGATATGGCAAACCATAGATCAAATCCATATTTACCGAGCTAATGCCTTTTTTTCTAACCATTTCTACTGCGTTTTTGGTAAGCTCAAAAGGCTGAATTCTATGAATTTCTTTTTGCACTTTTTCATCGAAATCTTGCACACCAAAGCTAATGCGATTAAATCCATTTTGGATTAAAACATCGGCTTGTTCTTCATTTAAAAACCTTGGATCAATTTCACAGCTTATTTCGCTATCTTGAGTGAAATTTGGAAAAACACTTTTGATTTTTAAAATCAAACTTTCAAGTTGCTTAGCAGAAAAAAATGTAGGGGTACCGCCACCAAAATGCATTTGTGCAACTTCTCTTTGAGTATTGATGATGTTAGCTAAGAGATCGAGTTCTTTAAAGAGATAACCTAAATATCTTTCTTTGCTTTCTTCTTTGGCAGTATAGATTACATTACAACCGCAAAAATAACATGCGCTTCTACAAAAAGGCAAATGAAAATATAAAGACAATTGTGCTTTTTGTTGTTTTAAAATTTCAATATAATCTTCATATTTAAACTGAGTATTAAATTCTACCGCAGTAGGATAAGAAGTATATCTTGGTCCTGCTTTGGAGTATTTGACAAAGCTTTTATAATCTTTCATTGGGTTTTACCTTTTCTATCATTTTTTTCATGTCAATAAATAAATTTGGATGTTGAATGTGGATGTTGCTAACAAGCTGATCTAAGTCAATATTTACTTCTTTTACGCCCTTGGCGACTTGATGTTTTATTTCATCCATTGCAACTGTCCATACATCGTTAAAATCAATTGGAATTTGTTGATAAATGGCTTTCTCTAATTTCAGTTCAAAGTTATCTTTTTGTATTTCTTTTGCATTTTGCAAAAATTCGATTAAAGTTTTTACAGAAAACATCGTTTTTACTTCGTCGTTTTCATCTACAATAAACCATGGTTCAGGTGCTAGTTCATGACCGTTTTTTAAACTGAGTTTTTTTTCTTTTTCATTAATATGGGTGAGATGAAATATAGTTTGATTATGTTTTTCTATACCTAAGTAATTAGAAAGCTCGTTGATGATATCTTCGGAGCTTTTTTTATCTAAACTATTCAATCTTACTCCTTGTGATTTAATAATTGCGCGATCTCTTTTGCATGGTAAGTTATGATAAGTTTGGCTCCAGCTCTTTTAAAAGCAAGCATGGTTTCAAAGACTATTTTTTCATAATCAATCACACCAGCTTTTTGACCCGCTTTTAATAAGGCATATTCACCGCTTACATTATATACGCAAAGTGGAAGTTTAGAGTGATTTGCAATGTCTTTGACCACATCTAAATAAGCCAGTGCAGGTTTTACCATCAAAATATCAGCACCTTGTTTTTCATCTTCTAAGCTTTCACACAAGGCTTCTTTGCCATTAGCAAAATCCATTTGATAAGTTTTTCTATCTCCATAACTTGGAGCAGAATCTGCCACATCTCTAAAAGGACCATAATAAGCTGAAGCAAATTTGGTTGAATAGGCCATGATAGGAAGATTTTCAAAACCATTTTCATCTAGAGTTTTTCTTAAGGTTTGAATAATCCCATCCATCATGCCACTTGGTGCGATCATGTCTGCTCCGTTTTTTGCATGAATTAGAGCTTGTTTGGCTGAAATTTCTAAAGTTAGATCATTATCTACACTTTTTGTTTTTGGATCAATAATGCCACAATGCCCATGATCAGTGTATTCGCAAAAACAAAGATCTGTGATGACAACTAAGTTGGGAAATTGCTCTTTGATAGCTCTTAAGCTTCTAGCAATCAAGCCATCATCACTCAAAGCATCGCTACCACAACTGTCTTTTTTAGTGCTTTCTAAAACTCCAAATAAAATAATAGCTTTAATGCCTAATTTAGTTATTTCTGAACATTCTTTTAAAATCTCATCTAAACTCATTTGAAATACACCAGGCATAGATGAAATTTCGTTTTTGATGTTCACTCCATCAACGACAAAAAGAGGATAGATTAAATCATCTAAATTTAAAGTATTTTCTTTTACCAAGCTTCTTATATTCTCATTTAGCCTTAATCTTCTGAAGCGTTTAAACATAAATTTCCTTTTTGTTTGTTAAAATTCCATAAATTCTAGCATATTTTTTATAAAAAAGGTAAAGTAAAATAATGACGATTCAAATTTCTGAAATAGCAAAACTTCCTACGCGTTTTGGGGAGTTTTATATACAAAGTTTTAAAGAAGAAGAAAAAGAGCATTTGTGTATTTTTAAAGGAGAATTTCAAAAGGAAGTGAATGTTAGAATTCACTCAGAGTGCCTTACAGGAGATGTTTTAAGTAGTTTAAAATGTGATTGTGGGGAGCAGCTTGAATTTTCGCTAAATTATATCCAAGAGCATGGCGGAATGGTGATATATCTAAGACAAGAAGGAAGAGGTATAGGTCTTTTTAATAAAATCAATGCTTATGCTTTGCAAGATAAAGGTTTTAATACGATAGAAGCAAATCATCAGCTAGGTTTTAAGGCAGATGAACGCAGTTATGAGATAGTAGAGTTTATTTTAAAGCACTATGGTATTAGCAAGATTAATCTTTTAACAAACAATCCTCAAAAACTTGAATCACTAAAAGACAAGATACACTTAAGAGTGCCTATTTTAATAGAGGCAAATCGTTTTAATAAAGATTATTTAGAAATCAAACATACACAAATGGGGCATTTAAATTGAAACAATACGAAGAACAATTAAATTTTTTGCAAAATTTTCCCCATAAAGATGATTTTTTAAAAAAAATTATTCTTTATAAGGATTTGTTGAAAAAATTCAATGCAGTGCATAATTTGACGCATTTTGAAAATATTGATGAAAATATCATCGATAGCGTGAAAATTTTAGATTTTTACGATTTGAGTGATAGAAAGCAAATAATTGATGTGGGAAGTGGAGCCGGGTTTCCTGCCATTTTTTTAGCTTGTATATTTTTAGAGAGTGAATTTTTTCTTTTTGAGCCTAATCCTAAAAAAGCATCATTTTTAAGAGTAGTGAAAACAGAACTAGGTTTAAATCATGTGAATATCATTAAAGATAAATTACAAAATCATTCTTCTTTTAGAGTGGATTTGATCACATCAAGAGCTTTGATGGATGTGAAACCTTTGATCAATATCGCAAGTGGTTTTTATGATGATAAGACATTGTTTTTGCTTTATAAAGGTAGTGAAATTTATGATGAATTGCAAGGTTTAAAAACATATCAGATTTTTAATCAAGGTTTTAGAAATTATTGTCTTTTGAAAAATACTTAAAGGAAAAAAATGTTAATTTTTGGTCACCCATTAATTAGTATGGAAAAAATGAAACGCTTTAAAGGTGAGATAAATCAAACGGTTGTGAATTGTTTTGATTATGATGAAAAAATAATCCAATTGGCGCAAGAAAAAAAATGTGATTTTGCTGTTTTTGTAAAAAATGAAGAAGAAGTTTTGCTTTCTAATGCTTTGGGTGCAAAATATATTTTAATTAATGATCAAGCACTTGCAAAAATAGCTTCAAAAATGGCTGAGTTTTATATGTTTGATTCTAAAATTTTATTAATATTGGATAAATTAGAAAACAACCTTAAAAATGCTTACGACTTAAGTGTAGATGGGGTTTGTTTAAGTACTTATATAAAATAAAAGCCAAACCCTTAAAGGTTTGGCTTGCTAACAATCAATTAAAACTTTTTCTTTCTAGCATCTTCTAAGATATCATTAGCTATCTTATTAACATTATCAGATATAGCCGCACTATCTTTAGCTATTTTTAGATTTTCTTGTGTTACGCTATCAATTTGAGCCACAGCATCATTAATTTGAGTAATACCTGTGGTTTGTTCTTTAATACTTTCACCCATTTCATTGATAGATTGAA
>NZ_NREN01000012.1:0-37846 GCF_003627915.1 Campylobacter sp. P255 | reverse complement strand
ATCATTAGCATTACCTCCATTAGAAAGCTATCCTGATTATCAAGAAGCCTTAAAGTTTAAAAATCATCTCTCTTATAAACTTGGACAAGCTCTTATACAAGCTAATAAAACTTGGTATGGGGGGGGGTATATCAAGTTGCTATTTGAAGTTAGGAAGTTGAAGAAGAAATTTAAGTAAAACTAATAATTTCTTTCTAATTTTTGCTAAAATTATAAGATTAAATTATATCAAAATTAGAAAGAAAATTTTTATGGTTAATTACGAATACAGCGAACTTTTAAAAAAATTAAAAAACAAAGTTGGAAATATCGCTTCTATTATTAAGCCTGAAGAGATAAAAGCAAGGTTAAAAGAAATAGAAAATTTAGAAAATTCCCCTTCTTTTTGGAGTGATGTAAAACAAGCAGGGGTTATAGGTAAAGAAAAAACTAAAATCTCAAATTTATTAAAAAACTACGAAAATGCTTTTAATGCTTTAAATGACGCAAGTGAACTTTTTGATCTTGCTAATAGCGAAAATGACTTAGATACCATAGAAGCTTTATTTGAAGATGCAAACAAGTTAGAAGATCTTATTGTAAATCTTGAAATTTCTATGCTTTTAAGTGGAGAGAATGATGGTAAAAATGCCATAGTTTCCATTCACCCTGGAGCAGGTGGGACTGAGAGTAATGACTGGGCTAGCATGCTTTATAGAATGTATTTGAGATTTTGCGAAAGAGAAGGGTTTAAAGTAGAAACACTTGACTTTCAAGAAGGTGAAGAAGCAGGGCTTAAAGATGTAAGTTTTTTGGTAAAAGGCGAAAATGCTTATGGTTATTTAAAAGCTGAAAATGGCATTCATCGTTTGGTAAGAACTTCTCCTTTTGACAGCGCGGGTCGTCGTCATACGAGTTTTTCTAGCGTGATGGTTTCTCCTGAACTTGATGATGATATAGAAATAGAAATTGAAGAAAAAGACATAAGGATTGATTATTACCGCGCAAGTGGAGCAGGTGGACAACATGTCAATAAAACCGAATCAGCAGTGCGTATTACTCATATGCCAAGTGGTATAGTGGTACAGTGTCAAAATGATAGAAGTCAGCATAAAAACAAAGCAACCGCTTTTAAAATGCTAAAATCGCGTCTTTATGAGCTTGAGTTGATGAAACAACAAGATGAAGCTAATTCAAGCGAAAAAAGTGAGATAGGCTGGGGTCATCAAATTCGCTCTTATGTGCTTTTTCCTTATCAGCAGGTTAAAGATACACGTTCTAATGAAGCGTTTTCACAGGTTGATAATATCTTAGATGGAGATATTAAAAAGATTATAGAAGGTGTTTTGATAGCACAAAAAGCACAAGATTAAAGCGCAAAAGGAAGCAATATGCAAAAAATTCTAGTTTGTGTTGATGTTTTAGAGCCTTGTAAAGATATTTTGCATTATGGGGTATATTTAGCTAAAAAGCTAGATTTGCCTTTGATGTTCTTATACACCATAGAGCCAAATTTTACTAATGCTGAATTAGCTTGTAGTTTTAGTATAGAAGCAAGTGGATGTGTGATTGAGGATTTGGTAGAAGAACAAAGTCAAAAAAATGAGAGTCTTTGCAAAAAAGGGCAAAAAATTTTAGAAGAATTTTGCATTTATGCAAAGGAACAAGGCGTAAAAGAATGTCTAAGTGTCCAAAAAGATGGAGACTTAGAAGAAGTGTTAAGAGAATACAACGGTCAAATTAGATTGGCAATTGCTGGTTTAAAAGGTGGAGGCAAGAAAAATAAAATAGGCATTCATACAGAAGAATTAGTAAGAGCATTAAATGTGCCTATTTTGCTTGTAAATTCTGCATTCAAAGAAATCAAAAGCGTGATGATGGCTTATGATGGAAGTGTGTTAGCTAAAAAAGCTATAGAACAAGCCATTAAACAACCTATTTTTAAAGAAGCAAAGCGTTATGTGGTAAATGTATCTAAAGATGAAAAGACTTCTTGTGAGTTGTTAATGCAAGTGAGTCAAATTTTTACCGAGGCAGGCTTGAGTGTACAAACTCAGCACTTAAATGGTGAAATCGTGCAAGCCTTATTTGAATTTAATGAACAAAACGATATTGATTTATTGATCATGGGGGCATATTCGCATCATTGGCTTAAGAGTATTTTGTTTGGTAGTTTAACTAATGATATTTTAACTCAGGCTAAAAAGCCTTTATTGTTGATTCGCTAGCTTTTTGGTTAAGTCAAGGTAAGCAAATATGCTTACCTTTTATCGTTTTAGGGCGAATTTGTTTTTGATTTCTTCATGTCCTAGCATTTTTTGAGTATTGCAGTTTTTATTAATATCGAGTTTTTTAACATCATGATGAAAGTTGGTGCAATTGTGTAGTAAATATGCTAAAGTTTTGGCATTGTGCACATCCTATTTTGATAAATCTTGATCAAATTGCTTGCAGTTTTCAAACATATGTGCCATAGTGATGGCATTGTGCACATCCCAATTATCTACCTTGTGGTTAAATTTAAGGCAATTACAAAACATATAGTTTGTATCTTTAACATTGGACATATCCCAAGAAGATAAATCTTGATCAAATGCTTCACAGTCAAAAAACATACCTTCCATATTTTCAACATTGGAAACATTCCAATGGGAAATATCACTATTGAAGCTTTTACAACAATAAAACATATACGACATATCTTTGACATTAGACACATCCCAAGTTTCGATACCATTAAAATTGGTTCTAGTAGAATAGTAAAATAAATAAGACATATCTGTAATCAAGCTTACATCGATTTCATTTAAAGCAATAAACTCTTCTCTTACAAGAGCAACTAATTCACTTTTTGTTTTAGGTGTAAACATGTTAGCTCCTTTAGCTATTTAATTTTCCATACCAATTATAATATTAATTAAATATAAAATTTAAAAAAATAAATATTAAATTAATAAAAAAATATAATATGGAAAATTTTGTTACCATATGAAACAAATTAGAAATTAAAAAGCAAAATTAAGCTAATTGTTATAAATATAAGCCATATAAAAAGTAAAAATGCCATTAAAAATGGTTTAAAACCTGCATTTTTTAAAACATTTTTATGGATATTTACTCCTAAGGCTACCATAGCCATGGAAAGTAAAAGGGTGTCTAAGGTTTGTATGCTTGGTTTGATATAGTCTAATGCAAAATTAGTGTTGAGTATTTCAAGTGAGCTAATTCCACATGCTACTAAAAACCATAAGGCAAAATAAGGAATATTTGACCTAATTGAAATTTTATTGTCATTTTTGCTCAAAAATTTTACAGAAAAAAGAGTTAAAAAAAGTAAAAAAGGCACTAGCATTAAAACACGCATCATTTTTTCTATCACTGCGCCATCGCCTGCTTGTATTGCCTCACCTGCTGCAACTGCATGGGCGACTTCATGTAAACTTGCTCCCATAAAATAACCCATTTGTTTTAGACTAAAAAAATCAAACCAGCCCAAATTCCAAGCCAAAGGGTATAAAAACATTCCTAGTGTTCCAAAAACCACCACAGTACAAATTGCCACACCAACTTTAGCAGATCCACCTTTAACTACGCTTTCGCTTGCCATTACAGCTGCTGCTCCGCAAATACTAGATCCACTACTAATGAGTATACTTTCTTTGAGATCAAGTCCGAGTGATTTTCCTAGAAAAAGTCCTATAAAAAAAGTAGAAAATACTACTAAAAATGCAAGCAAAATGCCATTTATCCCAACTATTTCTAGATCATAAAAAGTAATTCTAAAACCATAAAGTATGATCCCAAGTCTTAAAATTTCTTTAGTAGCAATTTGAATAACACCTGATTTTTTAAGCAAATTAGCATTTTGATGTGCTAAGTTGCCTATCAAAGCCCCTAAACATACAGCTATAATCAAAGCCGAAATTCCAAGATTTTTAAAAAAGCTAAGTTCAGAAATAGCATAAGAACAAAAAGCTAAAGTAAAAAGTAGTAAAAATGCTTCAAATTTTCTATTTTTATATATATTTTTATGCATTGGTTTCCTTTTTTTGTGATCGTTTATGCAATTTTATTGTCTTTTTAATGATAAGTAAAATTAATTTTATTTGATATAATGATATAAATAATTTATCAAAAAGAGCGTAAATGACTTTAAAGCAGATAAGGTATTTTCAAGCCTTGTGTCATAATTTAAATTTAAGATCATGTGCTAAAGAATTAAATATAACTCAATCAGCATTGTCTCTAGCGATTTCAGAACTTGAGAAAAGCTTAAATACCCTTTTGTTTGATAGAAATGCTAAATTTTTTAGTTTAAATGAAAAAGGTAGATTGTTTTTAAAGCAAGTAGAACCTTTGATGTTAGAGTTAGAACGCATAGAAAAATCCATGCAAAATGATCAAAGTTATGAGTTAAATTTAAAGGTTAGTCAAAATGTTGGCACGTATTTACTTGGTAGTTTTTTGGACCAAAAAACCGAAAATATTAAGCTTATTTTATCTTTAGACAATACCAAAAACATTATCAAAGCGGTTTTAGATAAAGAGGTGGATATAGGTTTGATTGAGGGAATTTGTAAAGATAAGGATATAAAAAAGATTAAAATTTGTGATGATGAGCTTATTGTTGTGAGTAATAAAGATCTAAAAAAAGCTTTTTTCATAGATGAGCTTAGTTCTTTTAAATGGTTGACACGTGAGCATGGTTCTGGTGCAAAAGAAGTTTTTATGAGTGCTTTGCCAAAAGATGTAAGATTAAATATCGCTTATGAGCTTAATTCTACGGCTATGATTAAAGAACTTGTAAAGCATGGCGATTTTTTGGCGGTTTTACCGCAATTTAGTGTCAAAGAAGAACTTGAAAATAAAAAGTTATTTCAAGTGAGATTAAAAAATTTTAAAATTTCAAGAGAGCTTTGTTTGATTTATCACAAAAGCAAAAAGCCTAATGAAAAATTTAGTAAATTATGTGAGTTTTTAAAGTTTTGTATCCAAAAAGATCTAGCTTAGATCTTGAATGCACTGCTTAAAAACTTCACCTCTTTCTTCATAGGATATAAACTGATCCAAACTTGCACAAGCAGGACTGAGTAGGGCTACTTCATCGTGAGCTAGACTCGGGTGGATTTTTTTTACAGCTTGAGCTAAAATCTCACAAGAATGCGCTTTTAGGTTAGCATGTTTTGCATAATCAAGTATTTTTTGGGTGCTTTTTCCTATGGCGTAAAGTTCTATATCTAGACTTTTCATAAAAACAAATAAAGCACTTAGATCTACGCCTTTATCATCTCCACCTAGGATAAGATGAATTTTTTTATCTTTATAGCGTTTTAGGGCAGCCAAGCAAGCATCAAGATTAGTTGCTTTGGTGTCGTTTACCCAAAGTCTATTTTTATGATCAAATATCTCTTCAAGCTTATTTTTGTCCATTTTAAAGCTATTTAAAAGCTCATAAGAACAACGGTCTAAAATGATCTTTTCTATACTTAAGGCTATTAGTGCATCAAGTAAAAATGGTGTTTTAAAATGAATTTTTTCTAAGTCAATTTGCATTTTTTGGGCAAGATCTTGTTCGTTTTCATAGCTGATGATGTAAGCATGACTTGGGTAGTTTTCGTATTTTTTAGGTAAAATTGCTACATCGTTTTCATTCATTCTATCAAGTACGCTAAGTTTTGCTTGTTCGTAATCTTTAAAGCTTTTATGCCAAGAAAGATGATCGGGTGTAATAGGTAAAAGCGCATAAATTTCAGGTTTGGCTACCTTGGTATAAAAAAGCGAAAAAGAAGAACTTTCTAAAATCCATAATTTAGCATTAGTATCCATTTGTGCTAAAGGAGTTCCTATGTTTGCTCCCATTTGTGCATTGATGTGTTTTAAAAGCTGGTGGGTCATTTGCGTGGTGGTGGTTTTACCATTTGTTCCGCTAATCCATACACTTTTTGGCATAGCATCATAAAAAAAATCATATTCACTGCTTAAATTTTTTGCTTGTTGTATGAGAGAATGATCATTTGGAAAGCCAGGGCTTGGAATTTCTAAGTCACTTTTAGAGGGGTTGAAGTTGCAAGGCGGTAAAAGAGTATTGCCAAATTCATCTTTACTAATACTTGCAAAATGATCATCATAAATATCGCAGTTTCCAAAACGTTGTGCAAAAGCTTTGGTAGTTTTTCCGTAGCCAAAAAGTGAAATTTTCATTATCTTAACTTTATACTAATCAATGCGATGATATTTGCAAGCAAAGCTATCATCCAAAAACGTACGATGATTTTGTTTTCTACCCAGCCAATTTTTTCAAAGTGATGGTGAATGGGTGCCATTTTAAATACTCTTTTGTTGAAAATTTTAAAACTGCCTACTTGCAAGATGACTGAAATGGTTTCTAAAACAAAAACAAAACCTATAAGTAAAAGCAAAATTTCATTTTTGCTTACTATGCCAAGATAACCTATAAAAGCTCCTATGCTTAAGCTTCCACTATCTCCCATAAAAACTTGCGCAGGATAGCAGTTATACCATAAAAATCCCATAAGCGCACCTACTAAAGCCGCACTTAGTACCACAAGTTCTCCTAAACCTTGAATTTTAGGTAAAAATAAATAAGAACTATAAATAGCATTGCCACATAAGTATAAAAATACACCTAGGGTCAGTAGTGAAAAAATAGAAGGAACCGTCGCAAGACCATCAAGGCCATCGGTTAAATTTACAGCATTGGAACTTGATACGATAACTAAAACCCATAAAAATACCATAAATATTCCACCATCAAAAACAGCATGCTTGTAAAATGGTAGATAAAATTCAGTGTTTATATTGAAAAAATATAATAGCACAATACAAATAAAAGCTGCGCTAAATTGTCCTAAAAGTTTCATTTTAGGGCTTAATCCTGCATGATTGTCTTTTTTTAAAATCTTACCTAAATCATCTACCAAACCTATGGTACAAAACAATACCAAACATAACAAACCAACAATCACAAAAGCATTGTTTAAATCAGCACTTAAAACACTAGCCACAATGGTTGCAAAAATAAAGACAAGTCCACCCATAGTAGGAGTGTGAGATTTAGCTTGGTGTGATTGTGGGGCGTATTCGTAAATGGGTTGATTTGCTTTTTTATTTTGTGCCCATTTAATAAATTTTGGCATTAAAAATAAACTTAAAAATAATGCAACAAAAAATGCAAATCCAGCACGCACGCTAATATAAGAAAAAAACATATAATTTGTGTATTCTGTAAGATAAAGCAAAATTTTAACCTTATATTTGTTTTTTAAAAGCATAATTTTAGTAAAATCACATAAATAAATTATAAAAAAGAGTGAAAAATGAGTCAAAAATGCATTTTAATCATCACTGATGGTATAGGACATAATACAAATTCCAATTATAATGCTTTTTTTCATGCAAAAAAACCAACTTATGATATGCTTTTTAAAAACACGCCTAATGTTTTGATCCAAACTAGTGGTTTGGCTGTAGGTTTACCTGAGGGGCAAATGGGTAATAGTGAAGTAGGGCATATGTGTATAGGCAGTGGAAGAATAATTTATCAAAATTTGGTCAAGATAAATAAAGCTATAGAAAATGATACATTAAAAGATAACAAAGCTTTAAAAGAATTATTGCAAAAATGCAAAAGAGTGCATATTGTAGGGCTTTATAGCGATGGTGGGGTGCATTCTATGCATACGCATTTTAATGCGCTATTAAAAATTTGCAAATCTGCGAGTAAAGATGTTTTTGCACATGCGATTAGCGATGGTAGAGATTGTCCGCCAAATTCCGCTTTAGAATTTATCAAATCTTTGCAAGAATTTTGCGAAAAAGAAGAAATTCATCTTGCTTCTTTGGCGGGAAGATTTTATGCTATGGATAGAGATAAGCGTTATGATAGAGTTAAATCTTACTATGATGCTTTATTTGCTAAAGCGCCAAAGTGTGATGATTTTGCACAATTTATACAAAAAAATTATGATGAAAATATCACAGATGAGTTTTTAACCCCAGTTGTTAGCCAAAACTTTGATGGGATCAAAGCAGAAGATGGGGTGATTTTTATTAATTTTAGAAACGATAGAATGCGTCAGTTAGTTGCTTCTTTGACCCAAGAAAGTTTTAATGAATTTCCAAAAGAAATGCTTGTGAAAAATGCTATTACCATGAGTTTATATGATGAGAGTTTTAAACTACCTGTGATGTTTGAAAAAGAAGAATTAAACAATACTTTAGCTTCTGTAATAGCTAATGCAAATTTAAGCCAACTTCACACAGCCGAAACGGAAAAATATGCCCATGTGACCTTTTTCTTTAATGGGGGAAAAGAAGAGTTAGAATGTAATGAAACAAGAGTTTTAATCCCAAGTCCTAAGGTAAAAACATACGATGAAAAACCTCAAATGAGTGCTAAAGAAGTCGCAAATGAGGTGGTTAAGGGTATAGAAAATGGTATAGATTTTATCGTAGTTAATTTTGCAAATGGCGATATGGTAGGACATACGGGTGATTTTAATGCGGCTATTAGTGCAGTAGAATGTGTAGATGAATGTTTGGGTGAGGTTGTTGCAAAAGCAAGAGAGCATGGTTATGCTTTTATCATCACTTCAGATCATGGAAATTGTGAAGCGATGAGAGATGAAAATGAAAATATACTCACTAATCACACCACCTTTGATGTTTTTGCTTTTGTGGAAGCTAACGGGGTAGAAAAGTTAAAAGAAGGCATGGGGCTTAGTAATATAGCACCAAGTGTGCTTAAAATTTTAAATTTACCTATCCCAAAAGAAATGGATGAGGCTTTATTTTAATTGAAAGGAGAAAAAATGAAATTTAGTGGAAAAAATGTTTTGATAACAGGTGCAAGTAAAGGCATAGGTGCTGCAATAGCTAAAGAATTAGCAAGTTGTGGTTTGAAAGTTTGGATTAATTATAGAAGCAAACCTGAACTAGCTGATGCATTAAAAGAAGAAATAGAAAAAAATGGCGGTAGTGCAGCAGTGATTAAATTTGACGCTAGCGTTGAAGAAGAATTCACAAGTGCCATTGCAACTATCGTAGAAAGTGATGGTGAGCTTAGTTATTTGGTTAATAATGCAGGTATTACTAATGATAAATTAGCGCTTAGAATGAGCATGGAAGATTTTTCATCAGTGATTAATGCAAATTTAAATTCAAGCTTTTTAGGTTGTAGAGAAGCATTAAAAACAATGAGCAAAAAACGTTTTGGTGCAGTTGTAAACATTGCTTCTATAGTAGGAGAAATGGGAAATGCTGGCCAAACTAACTATAGTGCTAGTAAAGGTGGCATGATAGCGCTAACTAAATCTTTTGCTAAAGAGGGTGCAGCAAGAAATATAAGATATAACTGCATTACCCCAGGTTTCATAAAAAGTGATATGACGGAAGTTCTAAGTGATGAAATCAAACAAAATTATATTAGTAATATTCCTCTGAAGCGTTTTGCTGATGCAAGTGAAGTTGCACAAGCTGTGGCGTTTTTATTGAGTGATCATTCTTCTTATATCACAGGAGAAATTTTAAAAGTTAATGGTGGACTTTATATGTAAGCAAGGTTTAACCTTGCTTGCTTTCTATAGCAACCACTGCTATAGCAAAACCACCATCATGTGCTACGCTTACACTAGCTGATTTGATTTTAAATTCTTGCATTACTTTTTGAGAAAAGCAAACATGAGGAGCATTTTTATCATCTTTGGAAATGATGATATCAAAAAAAGAACATTCTTTAGAAATCCCAACTCCCAAAGCTTTAGAAGCAGCTTCTTTGATAGCCCAAAATCCTGCTAGGGTGTTGGTGTTTTTAATATAACTTTGCTCTTGCTTGGATAAAAATTTATCCAAGAAAAGCGTTTTATGTCTTTCATAAATTTTTTCTATGCGAGAGCATACGACGATATCACAGCCTATCATTAAGAAACTACAAAGTCGGTAAAGTAGATATTTTTGATAAAACCATCGGTTAAAACCTCATTGATTTTGGCGGTTAATTCATCTTTTAATCTTTCTTTGCCTTTGGTTGTGCTTACTTCTTCAAAGGTTTTTGAAGTCAGCGTTCTAATGATAATATCTCTAATAATAGCAACTTTTTTGTCTAATTCAGGAGTTAGAGTTTCGACATTTTGTTCAAGTTGAATGGTGCATTTTACATATCTTGATCCACCATCACTTAATAAATTTAAAGTAAAAGGCGCTAAAGGATACATCACTCCGATGTTAGAATAATCACTCCCTCTTGTTGCTACTGCATTAGTTTTTTTAGGAGCTTGTGCAACTTGTGCGCTTTCTTCAGCTTGTGGAGCTGGATTTTCTTCTGAACCACCACTAAACATCAAATAAGCAATTGCACCTACAATCACAAGTAAAAAGACAAATAAAAATACAACGATAATAATTACTAAGGTATTGCCACCTTTTTTCTTTGATTCGCCTTGTTCATCTATCATATCATCAGCCATATTTTTCCTTTTGTTAGAATTATTAAAGCGTTATTGTATCAAAAATTATTTTTTTTGAAAAATTACCCTTACTTGATTTTTTGCAAATGCCTATAAACACTAGGTTCTGAAATACTTAAAATATCAGCAACTTTAGGGATAACCCCTTTGACATTAAACACTCCTTTTTCATACAAACTTGCAATGATTTTTTGCTTTTCTTTGGGTTTTAAGCTTTTATTTTTAAATGTTTCTATGTCTACACCTGAGATATCTTCGATGATTTCTTCCAAGTTAAGCTTGATGTATTCTTTGTTTTCTTGTTCTGGATTTTCATAAGAGTTGTCGTAGATATTGCCAAGATTTAAAATTTCATCAGAAATTTTTTTAAACGCAGAGGTGTCGTGGTTGATACAAAGCAAGCCTTCAAGCTTCTCATCTTTTTTGATAAAAAATGTTGATCCTGACATCACTTGTGAGCTTTTAGCTGAAGTTTTATAGTGTGTGATGTAATCGCGCTCAAGGTAAATTTTGTTTTTGATCATCTCGATAGCAAAGCCTGTAAGAGGTGAATTTATAGTTCTTTTACTGATGTGATTATTGGCGATTTCTGCTATGTTGGTACCATCTTCACTTACATCGTGTAAGACTATTTCGTAGTTTCTTCCTAAAGCCTCTGCAAGAAATTTCACTAATTTAATATAGTATGTTCTTGTTTCTTTGTCCATGAGTTCCCCTTTTTTTGTGTCGATTTTGTAGTAAAAATATTAAAATAAGACTACTTTTCTTATTTTTTAACAATTTTAATACAAAATAAAAATATTTATGCTTAAAAAAAGATTATTTTTTGAAAAATAATAATTTTACAATCATTTTTTATTTTCTTACGAATTTTATTTTATTTTAATATTTAGATAATATAATTTATCAAATAATAAAAATTATTATTTGTAAAAAAGGAGAAAAAAATGAGAAAACTAACCAATGATTTTGGAAATATTGTCGCCGATAATCAAAACTCACTTAGTGCAGGCGCTAAAGGCCCACTTTTAATGCAAGATTATATTTTACTTGAAAAGCTTGCTCATCAAAACAGAGAAAGAATTCCAGAAAGAACGGTGCACGCAAAAGGAAGTGGTGCTTATGGAGAGCTTAAAATCACCAAAGACATATCTAAATATACCAAAGCAAAAGTTTTACAACTTGGAGAAACTATACCTTTGTTTATAAGATTTTCAACTGTTGCAGGAGAAGCAGGTGCTGCTGATGCAGAAAGAGATGTGAGAGGTTTTGCGATTAAATTTTACACTAAAGAAGGAAATTGGGATTTGGTAGGTAATAACACTCCAACATTTTTTATAAGAGATGCGTATAAATTTCCTGATTTTATCCATACTCAAAAAAGAGATCCAAGAAGTCATTTAAGAAGCAATAACGCCGCATGGGATTTTTGGAGTTTGTGTCCTGAAAGCTTACATCAAGTTACTATCTTAATGAGTGATAGGGGAATTCCTGCAAGTTATCGTCATATGCATGGATTTGGAAGCCATACCTATAGTTTGATTAATGATAAAAATGAAAGATTTTGGGTGAAATTTCATTTTAAAACCAAGCAAGGTATTAAAAATTTAACCAATGAAGAAGCTGCTAGTTTAATAGCTAATGATAGAGAAAGCCATCAAAGAGATTTATATGAAGCTATAGAAAAAGGAGATTTTCCAAAATGGACTTTCCAAATTCAAGTCTTAAAAGAAGATGAAGCAGAAAAATTAGGTTTTAATCCTTTTGATTTAACCAAAGTATGGCCACACAGCAAGGTTCCTTTGATAGAAGTAGGAGAATTGATTTTAAATAAAAATGTACAAAATTACTTTAATGAAGTAGAACAAGCTGCATTTAGTCCAAGCAATATCGTTCCTGGTATTGGTTTTAGTCCTGATAAAATGCTACAAGCAAGAATTTTTTCTTACTCTGATGCACATAGATACCGCATAGGGACAAATTATCATTTATTGCCAGTTAATCGTGCGCAAAGCGAGGTTAATACCTACAACGTAGCAGGTGCTATGAATTTTGATACTTATAAAAATGGTGCAGCTTATTATGAGCCAAATAGCTATGATGATAGTCCAAAAGAAGATAAAAATTACCTAGAGCCTGATTTGATACTTGAAGGTAATGCTCAAAGATATGCTCCACTTGATGATGATTTTTACACTCAACCAAAGGC
Source organism: Campylobacter sp. P255 (assembly GCF_003627915.1). Lineage (NCBI taxonomy): Bacteria > Pseudomonadati > Campylobacterota > Epsilonproteobacteria > Campylobacterales > Campylobacteraceae > Campylobacter > Campylobacter sp. P255. Next base: position 25,174 of record NZ_NREN01000012.1, on the reverse strand, counting down.
CTTGTTTGATATAATGAATCAAGATCAAAAAGAGCAACTGTTTAAAAACATCGCAGCATCTATGGCTGGAGTTGATGAAAAAATCATACAAAGAGCATTGGGGCATTTTGAAAAAATTTCAAGTGAATATGCAAATGGTGTGAAAAAAGCATTAAATATGTAATTTTTACTTGCCACTTTTAAAAGTGGCAAACTAAAGATTATAAAAGGAAAAATATGTTTAACAATGAAGAAGAAAAAAGAATTCAAGAGCTTTGCACTATGGCTTTTGATTTTGCAAGAAAAAATGATGTAGAAAATTTAAAGATTATGATAGAAGCAGGTTTGAGTGTCAATTTAAAAAACCACAAAGGTGATAGTCTTTTAATGCTTGCAAGTTACCATAATGCTTATGAATGCGCAAAGTTTTTACTAGAAAATGGTGCGAGTGTAGATGAGAAAAATGATAGAGGGCAAACTCCATTAGCAGGGGTGTGTTTTAAAGGTTATTTGCCTATGTGTAAAATTTTAGTTCAATATGGAGCAAATATAGATGAAAATAATGGTCTTGGTATGACACCTTTTAGTTTTGCATTGATGTTTGGTCATAGAGATATAGTGGAGTTTTTAACTCAGCAATCACAAAAGAATTTTTTCAAAAAAACAGCCTTGCTTGTATTAAAAATTTTCAAAAGAAAACAAAGTTAAACTCTTTGAAAAAATAAAAATTATAAAATTATCCTTTTATTTGCAAATAAAAGGATAAACATGTCGCAAAAAGCAGAGAAATTATGGGGTGGACGTTTTGATTTGCCTACAAATAAATTGGTTGAAGAATACACCGCGTCATTGCCGGTTGAGCCAAGACTTGCTCCTTTTGATATACAAGGAAGCATAGTTCATTGCACTATGCTTGCAAAACAAGGCATTATCAAAGAAGATGAAGCAAAGGCTATCATTAAGGGTTTAGAGCAAGCTAGAGAAGAAATTCAAAATGGTACTTTTGTGTTTGATATAGCTGATGAGGATATTCATATGGCTGTAGAAAAAAGAATGACACAAATTGTAGGTCCTGTGGGAGGAAAGCTTCATACAGCAAGAAGTAGAAACGATCAAACCACCCTTGATTCAAAAATGCATATGATGGCAGTTATTAAAGAGATCTTGAGTCAAATCACTACTTTACAAGAAGAGATTATTCATCAAGCTCAAAAAAATATTAAAGCTATTATGCCAGGTTATACTCATTTGCAAACAGGCCAGCCGATACTTTTTTCACATTGGATTATGGCGTATTTTTGGATGTTAAGCAGGGATTATTCTCGTTTTGAAGATTTATATAAAAGAATGCAAGAGTGTCCTTTAGGAGCAGCTGCTTTAGGGGGAACTACTTTTAATATTGATAGGCATTTTTGCGCAAAAGAATTAGGCTTTGCCAAGCCAACTGAAAATAGCATTGATAGTGTTAGCGATAGAGATCATATGGTGGAGTTTACTTCTATTGCAGCGATGTGTTTTATGCATCTTAGTCGTTTTTGTGAAGAAGTGATTATCTTTTCAAGTCAAGATTTTAAATTTATAGAATTAAGTGATGATTTTTGCACTGGTTCAAGCATAATGCCTCAAAAGAAAAATCCTGATGTAGCTGAAAAAATGCGTGGTAAAACAGGTAGAATGTATGGGAATGTTATGGCTATGTTGACCATCATGAAAGGAATTCCACTTGCTTATAATACTGATATGAGTGAAGATAAGGCGCAAGTTTATGATTCTATGGATACTTTAATGGCAAGTTTGAAAATTTTAACTCCTATGATAGAAAAAATGCAAGTAAATGCTGAAAATACAAGAAAAGCTGCAGCAAAAGGCTTTTCAAATGCAACTGATATGGCTGATTATTTAGTAAGAAAAAACATACCTTTTAGAGAGGCTCATAGCATTGTAGGTTCTGCGGTAAATTACTGTATAAAACATGGGAAAATGCTTGAAGAACTTAGTATGGAAGAATTACATCAATTTAGCAAAAGTATTCAAGATGATATTTATGAAGCAATTGCTTTGGAAACTTGCGTAGATGCAAGAGTATCTTATGGTGGAACTGGTACTAAGGTTGTGTTAGAACAAATTGAACATGCTAAAGCGTTGTTGGTTCAAAACAAGGCATAGTTGAATGGATTTGATTTTTATATTAGAACTTTTTATCATCTTTTCTATGATAGCCATAGGTGGTAGATATGGTGGTATAGGACTTGGGGTTGCAGGTGGACTTGGCATGTGTATTTTGGTTTTGGTTTTTGGTATGCAACCTGCTTCACTTCCTGTGAGTGTTGTGTTTATCATATTAGCTGTGATTACTTGTGTGAGTGTTTTACAGAGTGCAGGTGGACTTGATTTGCTAGTGAAAATAGCAGAAAAAATTTTAAAGAAAAAACCTCAAGCTATCGTCTTTATGGGACCTTTGATCAGCTCTACTTTTACGATTTTTTGTGGTACTACTTATGTGGCGTTTTCTATTTATCCAGTGATTGCTGAAGTAGCTGCTCAGGCTAAAATTCGACCCGAAAGAGCGCTTTCAGTTTCAGTGATTGCAGCGGGTATTGGGGTGATAGCTTCTCCTATGAGTGCAGCTACTGCTGCTATGGTAGCCATACTAGCTTTTAGTGGTACAACAATAGTGCAAATTCTAATGATAAGCTTACCCGCTTTTTTTATAGGTGTATTTTTTGCGTGTTTAAGTGTTTTTAAAAGAGGTAGAGAGCTGGAGCAAGATGAGGAATTTTTAAGAAGAATAAAAGCTGGAGAGTATCATTTTTTAAATGAAGACTTACAAAACAAAGATAGTGAGCACAATCCTATGGCAAAAAGATCTTTATATGTCTTTGCCTTAGGAATTTTAGCCATTATTTTTTTTGGTACTTTTACAAATTTGTTGCCTCATTATGAGCTTTCAAATGGCAATATTGAAAGACTCTCTACGCCAAATTTAATTCAAATGATCATGCTAGCAACAGCATGCTTAATCATGCTTTTTGCTAAAGTACCTGCTAATAAACTTGGTGAAGCTTCGGTGTTTAGATCTGGGCTTATAGGGGTTATAGGGGTTTTTGGTGTAGCATGGATGACAGGAACATTTTTTGAAGCCTATAAGCCATTATTTAGTGATTCTTTATCGCATGTTGTAGAGGATTATCCTTATTTGTTTGGGGTAGCTTTATTTGCTTTTTCTATGGTGATTTTTTCTCCTTCGGCTACTGTGGCTGCGTTAATGCCTTTGGGTGTAAGCTTAGGAATACCTCCTCATATTCTCATTGTGCTTTATCCTTGTGTATGTGGAGATTTCATAGTGCCAGGAGCTAATCAAATAGCTTGTGTTGCTTTTGATAGAACAGGCACAACAAGAATTGGCAAATTTGTGATTAATCATTCGTATCTAAGGCCAGGGTTTGTTTTAGTTTTTAGCGCAACTATCGCAGGTTATTTTATCTCTAAGCTTGTATTTTAAACTTAGAGATTATTTTTAAGTTTTTGAAGATACCTATAAACGCTAGGTTCTGATATATTTAGTAGTTTGGCAACTATAGGTATACTTCCTTTGATATTGAAAATCCCTTTTGAGTGTAGTTTTTTGATGATCTCATCTTTTTGTTCAGTACTTAAGCTATAGCCTGAATTGAGATACTTTAAATCAATGTTTTCTGCTAAAATATCTTCTATGGAATGACTAAGTGTTTCTATATTACTCATGTTGTGTAAATTGACATTATTTTGACTATGAATATCTAATAAATCACTAAAATCGTTAATCTTTTCAAGTTCTATGATTTTACTAATGGCACTTCTAAGTTCTGTTGTGTCGTGATTTATACATAAAATCCCTACGATTTTATTTTGATTTTTGATGAAAAAAGTTGATCCGGTAACAATTTTGGATTTTCCCACTCTTGCTTTATAATCACAAAGAAAATCTTTGTTTAAATACTCTTTTTCTTGGACTAGTTCGCTTGCAAAAGAAGTTAAAGGCGAGCTAGTCGTTCTTCCACTAATATGGTTATTTGCAATAGCTGCTATATAAGATCCCTCATCTGAAATCACATGAAAAACGATTTCATATTGTTTCCCAAGAACTTGCCCTAAAAACTGCGTAAGTTTAATAAATAATTCTTTTTGTTGTTCATCCATGATCTAGACCTTTTTGTTGTTTTTTGTTATTTTACAAAATATTTCATCAAAGTTGTTAATATTTACTTATAATAAAAAAAATTATTATTATAATAAAAAAATATTGACAATTTATTATTATGATGATAATATTATATTGTGAATTTATTTAATTACAAGGAGTAAACATGGCAAATTATCCAAAAGCGATAGGACCATATTCAGCTTATAGAGAAGCTAATGGTTTGTTATTTATTTCAGGACAACTTCCTATTAACCCAGAAAGCGGAAATATAGAAAGTGAAGATGTAAAAGATCAAACAAGACAATCGTTGTTAAACATTAAGGCTATTTTAGAGGAAAATAATCTGTATTTTAATAATGTGGTAAAAACCACTTGCTTTTTAGCAAATATTGATGATTTTGTTGCTTTCAATGAAGTGTACTCTGAATTTTTCGCAGCTCCATATCCTGCAAGAAGTGCTTTTGCGGTAAAAGATCTTCCAAAAGGAGCAAAAGTGGAGATAGAGGTTATCGCTCATAAAGGATAAAGCATGTTAGGTTTATGCTTCGCGTTATGCTCTATAATTTTACTTGTTTTTATGCTTTATAAAAAAGTCAACGCCCATATGGCGTTGCTTTTAAGTGGTTTATTCTTGCTGTCTTTGGCGGGAATTTTTGGACTTTCTCCTATTATTGGTGAAAAACAATCATTACATTTAGGTTTTTTTGATATTTTCCAAGTAGTCAATACTAAAATGTCAAGCACCTTAGCAGGACTTGGACTTACTTTGATGTGTGTGGCGGGTTTTTCAGCTTATATGGATCATGTAGGTGCAAGTTATGCGTTGTTTAAGGTATTTGAAAAACCTCTCAAGGTAGTAAAATCCCCTTATATTTTACTCTTAGTTTCTTATTTTGTTGTTCAGTTTTTAGTGCTTTTTATACCTTCACATGCAGGTTTAGCACTGTTGTTGATGGTTACAATGTATCCAATCTTAGTGCGTACTGGCGTGTCCAAGCTTTCAGCGCTTTCAATTATTGCTATTTGTCAATACATCGATCATGGGCCAGGTAGTGGTAATGTGATTTTGGCTGCAAAAACAGCAGAGATTGATCCTGCGGTGTATTTTGTACATTATCAACTTCCTACAACTTGCCCTATTATTATAGCAGTAGGTATTGCGGTTTATTTTTGTTCAAAATACTTTGATAAAAAAGAAAATTTTGTATTTAATCGTGATGAGGTTGAAAGAGAATTAGCAGAGCATGATGGTAATAATGAAGAGTTGAAAAAACCACCTAGAATTTATGCAATTTTACCTATTTTACCTTTGGTGTTGATTTTAGGTTTTAGTAGTGTTGTAGATAGCATTATGATTTTAATGGGAATTACCACCATAGAAGAAGTGAAAGCAGCTTCATCTACTGCTATTAAAATGAATGTACCAGTTGCGATGATGATCTCAACTTTTATAGCAATTGCATTTGAAGTTATTCGTTATAGAAGTTTGGTTGATACTTTAAATTCTATTATGGTATTTTTTAAAGGTATGGGGCATTTGTTTGTGATTACGGTGTCTTTGATTATATGTGGTCAAGTTTTTGCAAGTGGACTTTTATCGGTTGGTTTTGTAGATACCTTGATAGATTTTGCAAAAAATGCGGGTTTTAGCGTGTTTGCTATTATTATAGCAGTATCTATTTTGCTTGCTGTGTGTGCATTTTTAATGGGATCTGGAAATGCAGCATTTTTTTCTTTTGCTCCACTCATTCCTAATATAGCAAAATCTTTTGGAGTAGATACTATATCCATGATCGCACCTATTCAAATCATGACAGGCTTTGGTAGATGTATTTCGCCGATTGCACCTGCTATATTAGCTATTTCAGCTATGGCAAAAGTAAATCCACTGCAAGTGGTAAAAAGAACACTTATCCCTATGCTAGTAGCTGCTATTGTGAATATGATCATGACTTATATTTATTTGTAAAAAGGAGTAAAAAGTGAACAATAAAACTAAACTTATTCATCTTGGAAGAGGTGATCAAAATGTTGAAGCAAGATCGGTTAACCCTACCTTAATGCGTGCTTCTACTATACTTTTTAAAGATCATGCCACATGGCAAAAATACCGAGATTTAAGAAAAACAGATCGTGTTTTAACGTATGGAGCTAGAGGCACGGCAACGAATTTTGAATTAGAAAAACTAATTTGTGAGCTTGAAGGTGGATATAGAGCACAGCTTTTTCCAACGGGTCTTGCAGCTTTGGCTATGGTGCTTTTAAATTATGCGAGCAAGGATGCGCATATTTTAATCACTGATGCTATTTATGGCCCTGTTAGAACGATTTGTGATTTATTTTTGGCAAAAATGGGCGTAGAAATAGATTTTTTAAAAGCAGATGCAAGCGATGTGGTAGAAAAAATTAAGCCAAACACTAAGCTAATACTTTGCGAAAGTCCAGGTTCTATACTATATGAAATCATTGACTTACCAAAGCTTTGTGAAATCGCGCATAAGCATAACATACCAGTAGCGATTGATAATACATATTCAAGTGGATATTTTTTCAATCCTTTAGAGTATGGAGCGGATATTTCAGTGATTGCTGCAACTAAGTATTTAAGTGGGCATTCAGATGTGACTATGGGTATAGTTATAACTAATGAAAAAGAGTGGCAAAATTTTGACAAATTACCAGAAGCTTTAGGTTTTACCACTAGTCCTGATGATTGTTATTTGGTGCTTCGTGGTATGAGAACTTTAGATGTTAGAATGAGAGCACATGAAAAAAGCGCAGATGAGGTGGTGGAGTTTTTGCAAAGTAGAAAAGAGGTTAAAACGATTTTTTATCCAAAATTAAAAACTCATCCAAATCATGAAGTATTTATGCGCGATCATAAAGGTGCTAATGGTATGGTTACGATTGAATTTGCAGATGATATTTCTAAAGAACAAGCTATTTTATTTGTTGATAGCTTAGAATACTTTTCAATTGGAGCAAGCTGGGGTGGATATGAGAGTTTGGCTACGGTTACAACCCCACCTAGAACTGCAACAGATTGGAGTAAAAGAGGGCCTTTTGTGAGATTTCATATAGGTCTTGAAGATAGCAAGGATTTGATTGCTGATTTAAAACAAGCATTTGAAAAAATCAATTTAAAAGGATAAAACATGGGTGTAAGTGTATTTGATATGAGACTGCTTCAAGATTCTTGGAGCACTCCTGCAATGAGAGCTATTTTCAGTGAAGAAAATAGAATTCAAAAATGGCTTGATGTAGAAGCTGCTTTGGCAAAAGCTCAAGCAAAACTCGGCATCATTCCTAATGAGGCGGCTGTGGAAATAGCTAAAAAGGCTCATTATCAATTTATGGATATGGATTATATTTTTGCTGAGTTTAAAAAGACCAAGCACCCTTTAGTCCCTACTGTGCGTGGTTTAGAAAAAGCTTGCGAAAATGGTTTAGGTGAGTATGTACATTTTGGTGTAACTACTCAAGATATTATCGATACGGGATTGGTTTTGCAGTTTAAAGAAGCTATGGCTTTAATCAAACAGGATTTAAAAGAAATAGCAAAAAATTTAGCAAAAATCGCTAAAGAGCATAAAAACACTGCAATGATGGGAAGAACTTTAGCTTTGCAAGCTTTACCTATAACCTTTGGACATAAAGTTGCAATTTGGCTTAGTGAGTTAAATCGCCACTATGAAAGAATTATCGAGCTTGAAAAAAGATTATATGTAGGATTAATCGTAGGTGCAGTAGGAACTAAAGCAAGTTTAAGTGAAAAGGCTAATGAGGTAGAAAAGCTTACTTTGGAGAGTTTAGGTTTAGAAGTGCCTGATATCTCATGGCAACCAGCAAGAGATCGCTTTGTGGAACTTGGTTATGTTTTAGGCAATATCAATGCAACTTTTAACAAAATCGCACATCAACTGTTAATCTTAACTCACAATGAAATAGACGAGATTGCTGAACCTTTTGGAAAAGGTCAGGTGGGAAGTTCTACTATGCCTCATAAGAGAAATCCTGCTGTAAGCGAAAATGCTGTAACAGTAAGTAATGCTTTAAGAGCAAATATTGCAATTATAGGCGATATAGAAAGACATGAGCATGAAAGAGATGGACAAGTTTGGAAAATGGAGTGGAAACTTTTACCAGAAGCTTTTTTAATGCTTTCTGTGATCTTGGCAAATATGAAATTTGTTTTCGAAGATTTAGAGGTTAAAAAAGACAAAATGTTAAAAAATCTTAACACACTTGATGGTTTTGTATTAGCAGAGCGTGTAATGTTTGCTTTGAGTGATCATTATGGTAAGCAACATGCGCATGAAATTGTATATGAAAATGCCATGAGGGGGATAGAAAACCATAAAACATTCAAAGAAGTCTTGCTTGATGATGAGCGTGTGAGTAAGGTTTTAAGCGAAAAAGATATTGATGCTTTGATGGATGCGACAACTTATGTGGGATATGCACCAAAGCTAGTTGATGAATTTTTAGAAAAAATCGCTAATGCTGAAATTTTAAAGTAGTACCAATGTATATAAGTGAAAAATTAGCTGATTTTATTGTTAAATTAGACTACGAGATGATCCCTAATGAAGTAAAACAAAGAGCAAAAGAGTTAATGTTAGATGCTTTAGGAACGGCTTTAGCAGCTAAAAATGAATCTTGTGTGCTTAATGTAACTAAAGCTTTTGAAAGCTTAAGCTTAAATCCTAGTGAAAAAATTTGGTGTGAAGATAAAAAACTTGATGTAATCTATGCTGCGATGGTAAATGCTATCGCAGCACATGCACTTGATTTTGATGATACTCATACTGAGGCTATCTTGCATGCAAGTGCGATTTTAGCTCCGCTTTGTTTAACTTATGGATTTAGTGTAAGTAAAGATGGAAAAAAAGTTTTAAAAGCTTTTATTGCAGGCTGGGAGATTGCTGCTAGAGTGGGTATAGCAAGCAAAGGAAGTTTTCACAAACGTGGCTTTCATACTACTGCTATAGCAGGAATTTTTGGTAGTGTGGCCGCAAGTTGTGTTTTATTGGATTTAAATAAAGAGCAAATTATTAATGCATTAGGTTTAGCAGGAAGTTTTGCAAGTGGAGTGAATGAGTTTTTATCTAATGGTTCTAATTCTAAAGTATTGCATATTGCCAATGCTTTAAAAAATGGAATTTTGGTGACAAATTTTGCAAAAGCTAATATGAGTGGTCCTTTGAGTATATTTGAAGGAAGGGATAATATCTTTAGAGCTTTTGGCTTAGAAGATGAATGCGATAAAAATGAACTTTACAAAGGCTTGAGTGAAATTTGGCAAGTAATGCAAGTTTCGTTAAAACCTTATCCAAGTTGTCATTTTGCACATGGGCTTATTGATTGTGCGGTGAGTTTAAGAAATGATGGTTTAAAAGCACAAGATATTGTAAGCATACGATGTTTCGTAGATGAGGTGCCAATTGCGTTTATATGTGATCCAATCGAAGCAAAATACGCGCCAAAAAGTGCCTATGCAGCCAAATTTTCTATGCCTTTTTTAATGGCTTTAGCGTTTTTTGATGGTAAAATTACTCTAAAATCTTACGAGGATTTAAACCGAGCGGATTTGATAGAATTTGCTAAAAAAATTAGCTATGAGAAGAAAAAATCTAGCGGCTTTCCAAAGTATTTTCCAGGACACTTAGAGGCTATTTTAAGTGATGGTAAAATAATAAAAAAAGACATACCGATTAATAAGGGTAATTTTGACAATCCTTTGAGTTTTGAAGAACTTAAAAGCAAATTTCTTTCTAATGCTACAGCAAGTCTTTCTTTAACAAAGGCTGAGGAATTAGTTGAAAAGGTGCAAAATCTAGAAAAACTAGGCGATTTTCATTTTTAGCAATCTCATTTTTTGAGGTTGCTAAATATTTTAAAAAATAAATAATTTAATTTTTTATATAATGCTTTATCTTGGTTTTTGTGAGGAAAACATGACTTTAGATGCATTAAAAAATAATGAAGAGGCTATTATAGTAGGCTTTAATGCTGATAAACAACTACAAGCAAGACTTTTTAGTTTTGGTTTTGCTAAAAATCAAAAAATCAAAAAAATACGATCTTCTATGACAAATTCTACCATTATGATCGAGCTTAATACTACTTGTGTGATTTTGCGTTCAAGTGAAGCAAAAATTATAGAAATTACAAAAGAGTTAAAATGAGACAAATTGCCGTTGCTTTAGTAGGTCAACCTAATGTGGGTAAGAGTTTATTGATTAATGTGTTATGTAAAGCCAATATGAAAGTAGGTAATTTTAGTGGAGTAACAGTAGAAAAAGCCGAAGCTAGAGTGTTTTATAAAAACTATGAAATAAGATTGATTGATTTACCAGGAACTTATGCTTTAGATGGTTATAGTGAAGAGGAAAAAATCACAAAAGAATTTTTGCAAAAAGGTCAATATGACCTTGTGGTAAATGTGTTAGATTCTACAAATTTAGAACGTAATTTAATACTAAGTGCTTCTTTGTTAGAAGCAAAAGTTAAAATGATCATGGCTTTAAATATGCAAGATGAAGCACGTCAAGAAGGTTTTAATATAGATTTTAAAACTCTATCACAGCTTTTAAATACTCCTTGTATTGGTGTGAGTGCAAGAACAAAAGAAAATTTACATGCACTTTTGGATTTGATCATTACAACACATGAAAGCGCTTTTCAAACAAAAGAGCAAATGTATGGTAATACCATGGAAGATGAGCTTAAAAAGATCTGCGAATTTTTAGAGGCAAATGAAATCACTTATTTGGATTATTCTACAAAAGATTTAGCGCTTGCTTTACTTAAAAAAGAAGCTAATATAGTCATTTCGCATGCTTTGAGAAAAATACTCGATGAAGCTTTAGAAAAAATTCATACAACATACCAAAGCAATGATATAGAGAGTATTTTAAAAGAAGAGTTAATTCTTTTTTCAAATAAAATATGTGCAAAAGTTTTAAGTAAAAATACCAAACATCAAAATCATACTAAAAAAATAGATACTATTTTGATCAATAAATACCTAGGTGTTCCTATCTTTTTATTTTTAATGTGGACTTTGTTTCAGCTAACCTTTACCTTAGGTCAAATTCCAATGGATTATATTGAAAATTTTTTTGCTTTTTTAGGGGATAAGGTAAAAGATAATATTAGCAATGAATTTATCGCTTCTGCCTTGGCTGATGGAATTTTAAGCGGTGTTGGTGCAGTTGTGACTTTTTTGCCTAATATCGTGATTTTATTTTTTGGTATAGCTTTGTTTGAAACAACCGGATATATGGCTCGTGTTGCATTTTTACTTGATGGAATTTTATATAAATTTGGTTTGCATGGTAAAAGCTTTATTCCTTTAATCACCGGTTTTGGTTGTTCTGTGCCCGCATTTATGGCTACAAGAACTCTGAAAAATAAAAAAGATCGATTATTAACGCTTTTTATTATTAATTTTATGAGTTGTGGTGCAAGGCTTCCTGTATATGTGCTTTTTATTGGAGTATTTTTTCCAGCTGAAGTGGCTGGAAATTATCTTTTTGGAATTTATCTTTTGGGTGCTTTTTTGGGTTTGATCGCAGCTAAAATTTTAAGAATGAGTGCTTTTAGAGGGCAAGATGAGCCTTTTGTTATGGAAATGCCAAAATATAGAATGCCTAATTGGAATTTAGTATGGTTTATGGTGTTTAATAAAGCAAAAATGTATTTAAAAAAAGCGGGCACGTTTATTTTGATTGCGTCTTTGCTTGTATGGTTTGCGAGTAATTTTCCTATGCAAGAAGACAAAACTCATAATGCATTAAGTCAAGAACTTCAGATAGAAAAAAGCTATCTAGGAGAATTTGGCAAAGCAATAGAACCGTTATTTGCGCCACTTGGTTTTGATTGGAGGTTGAGTGTTTCTTTAGTGAGTGGTTTAGCTGCTAAAGAGGTGATGATTTCTACCATGGGAGTGCTTTATTCTTTAGGAGATGAAATTGATGAGACAAGTTCGGATTTAAAAGAAGCGATCAAAGATAACATCCCATTTACCACAGCTATTGCTTATGTTTTATTTGTGATGATTTATAATCCATGTTTTGCAGCTACTATAGTTTTTAGCAAAGAATCAGGAAGTAAAAAATACACTTTATATTTATTTTTATTTACTTGTTTGAGTGCGTATTTTATTGCTTTGATAGGAGTGAATATAGCTAAACTAATCATCAACTGATGATTAGATTTGCATTTTTTGCTCTAAAGAATGTTGCCAAAAAGCTACTTCAAGTCTTACCGTGGTGTAAAAAATCTCACTTAGTTTTTTAAATTTTTTCTCACTAACGCTATTGGTATAGGCGTTAAAAAAATCTTTAAAAGATCGAATTTCATCTTGAAATTCTTTACCTGAATAGGTCAAAATCCATTCTCTATAAGGATGGTTTTTTAATACTGTTTCGTCTAAGTCGTTATAAATAGCCTCTCCAATATAAGCATATCCTATAGCACATGCGCTTAATGCGCACAGCATATCTAAATAATCCCCGCTTTGTCCTACGCTTAATAAGTATCTTGTATAAGCGATATTAGTCAAACTTTCATCTTTATAGCTTAATGAATCAACATCTACACCAAGTTTTAAAATACTCCTATGAAGCTCTAGTTCACTTTCTAGTGTATAATTTTGATTTTTAATGGCAAATTGAATTTCTTTAGCATTGTTTGCATTTAAAGCTAGCAAAGCATAACACTTTGCATAATGATTTAAAAAAATATAATCTTGCTTTAGATAAAATAAAAACACTTCTTTTTCTAAGGTCCCATTTTGGAGTTTTTGTACAAATTCATGATGAATGTATTTATCCCAAATGGCCTTGTTTTCTTTTATTAGTTTATCTAAAAGCATATTTTTCCTTTCTTTAAATTAGACTTAGATTAAAGCTTTTATTTAAACATAGATAATTAAATTTTTCGTAATAATTTTTAATTTTTGTTTTTTTAAACAAGAAATTTATTTTTTTATTGTAAAATGTGGTTTAATTTTTTAAACTAGGAGATAAAAATGGCAATTTTTGATGATGTTAAAAAAGTAGTTGTAGAGCAACTTAGCGTTGATGAAGATGCAGTAAAAATGGAATCTAAAATCATTGAAGATTTAGGTGCTGATTCTTTAGATGTAGTTGAATTAGTTATGGCATTAGAAGAAAAATTTGATGTAGAAATTCCAGATAGCGATGCTGAAAAACTTGTAAAAATTGAAGATGTTGTTAACTATATCGAAAATCTTCAAAAATAATTTTTAATTTTTATAAATAAGGAGTGCGGTTTGAAACGCGTTGTAGTAACAGGTATAGGAATGATCAATGCCCTTGGCTTAGACAAAGATAGTTCGTTTAAGGCTATTTGTGATGGTAAAAGCGGTGTTGATAAAATCACTCTTTTTGATACCACTGATTTTCCAGTGCAAATTGCTGCTGAAGTGAAAAATTTTGATCCTTTGAGTGTGTGTGATGCTAAAGAGGTTAAAAAGATAGACCGTTTTATTCAACTTGGTATTAAAGCAGCAAGAGAAGCTATGGAAGATGCTAAATTTGATGATACTTTAAATAAAGAAGAATTTGGTGTAGTTTCAGCAGCTGGTATAGGTGGTTTACCAAACATAGAAAAAAATTCTGTTACTTGTGCTCAGCGTGGACCGCGTAAAATTACTCCATTTTTTATACCTTCTGCTTTAGTAAACATGCTTGGTGGGATTATTTCGATCGAACATGGTTTACAAGGACCAAATATTTCTTGTGTTACAGCGTGTGCAGCAGGAACTCATGCCATAGGAGAAGCTTATAAAAGTATAGCTTTGGGCAATGCAGATAAAATGCTTGTAGTAGGTGCTGAAGCAGCTATTTGCGCTGTGGGTATAGGTGGTTTTGCTGCTATGAAAGCACTTTCTACTAGAAATGATGATCCAACAACAGCATCAAGACCATTTGACAAAGAAAGAGATGGTTTTGTAATGGGTGAGGGTGCAGGTGCTTTAGTGTTTGAAGAGTATGAAGCTGCTAAAAAGCGTGGTGCAAAAATTTATGCTGAGTTAGTTGGTTTTGGAGAAAGTGCAGATGCACATCATATCACTTCGCCTACTTTAGAAGGACCATTACGTGCTATGAAAAAAGCACTAAAAATGGCGGGAAATCCAAAGGTAGATTATATCAATGCGCATGGAACTTCTACTCCAGTTAATGATAAAAACGAAACGGCAGCGATTAAAGAGCTTTTTAAAGATCAAATTCCTTTAGTAAGTTCTACAAAGGGTCAGACAGGACATTGTCTAGGTGCTGCTGGCGCTATTGAAGCTGTTATTTCTCTAATGGCGCTTGATCAAGGTGTATTGCCACCAACGATCAACCAAATTACAGCAGATGAAAATTGTGATCTTGACTATATACCAAATACCGCAAGAAGAAGCGAAGTCAATGTTGTAATGAGTAATTCTTTTGGTTTTGGTGGAACTAATGGTTGTGTAATTTTCAAAAAAGTAGATTAATATGGCTTCTTATTTAGATTTTGAAAAAAATATTCAGCAAATTGATGAAGATTTAGCAAATGCTAAAATCAAAGGTGATGAGGAAGCGGTAAAAATTCTAGAAAAAAACCTTGAAAAAGAAACTCAAAAAGTTTATAAAAATTTAAGTGATTATCAACGTTTGCAGCTTGCAAGACATCCTGACCGTCCTTATGCGCTTGATTATATTCAAGCTATATTAACTGATGCGTATGAAATCCATGGCGATCGTGCTTTTAGAGATGATCCTGCCATTGTGTGCTATGCAGGTTATATAGGTGGAAAAAAAATCATCGTTATAGGAGAGCAAAAGGGTAGAGGTACCAAAGATAAACTTCATAGAAATTTTGGTATGCCTCATCCTGAAGGTTATAGAAAAGCTCTTAGAGTGGCAAAAATGGCTGAAAAATTTGACATACCGGTATTGTTTTTGGTAGATACTCCGGGTGCTTACCCAGGTGTGGGTGCTGAAGAGCGTGGTCAAAGCGAGGCTATAGCTAGAAATTTATATGAGTTGAGCAGTTTAAAAACCATTACCATTGCAGTAGTTATAGGCGAAGGTGGAAGTGGTGGAGCTTTGGCTATAGGTGTTGCAGATAAATTAGCCATGATGAAAAATTCTGTATTTTCTGTTATTTCTCCAGAGGGGTGTGCGGCTATTTTATGGAATGATCCATCAAAAAGCGAAGCTGCGACTAAAGCCATGAAAGTAACCGCTGATGATTTAAAAACTCAAGGCCTCATAGATGATGTTATCGAAGAGCCAATAAGCGGAGCACATAGAGATAAAGAAAGTGCTATAAAAAATTTAAGTGATTATGTTTTAAATGCTTTAAATGAGTTGGAAAAACATGATAAACGTGAATTAGCTGCATTAAGAATGCAAAAAATCTTTAAATTCGGAGCTTTTTCTGAATAATTTGCATTTTTATGCAAATTTCAACTTATTTTAAAAAAACTCTTGTATAATTACAACTTCAATTCAATGGTTGGATAGCTCAGTCGGTAGAGCAGCAGACTGAAAATCTGCGTGTCGGCAGTTCGATTCTGCCTCTAACCACCATTTTATTTTTTGTTATAAAAACTTTCTAACTCTTGAAGTTCATCCTCTTTAAATCCGGCTTGAATTCTAGCTTTTTTGTTGTAGATTTTTCCTAAAAGATTGAATTCTTTATATTCAGCGCAAAGATCAAGATAATTATCGTGTTCTTTTTTAGCATAATTCCACCAAAAATTACCTTTGTTTACGTGTTTTATCTCATCATTTAGTATGATTGTAAAAATTTCATTAAATAGACTTTTTATAGGATGATTTGCGGTGTTTAATTTTTCTAATACAAAAGGATTAGCATCAAGCCCTTTTGCTTCAAGCCCTCTGTGAACTATGCCCATTCTGTGAGCAAGATTATCTTTGGTTAAAAATAGTGCTTTTTCAAGATTATCGTGTGCATGAAAATCTCCATATTTAAAACCTAATTCATTTAAAGCATTTTCTAAAAGTAAAAAATGCTTGATTTCCTCATCAGCTACTTCAAGCCAGTCTTGATAAAATTTCAATGGCAAGTTTTTAAATCTATAACTAGCATCTAAAGCCAAATTTATAGCACTGTATTCTATATGTGCAACAGAATGTAAGATTTTGGCTAAAGATAGAATGCTATTTGCTTCTTTTGGACGTCTGATTTTCATAGGATGAAGGATTTTAACTTGTGAATTTTCACAAATGATGGCTTTATGGGTATGGTCAAAATCGCACTTATTTACTTTGAAGTCATCGTAGAAATTTTTAAAATCATGGATTTTTTGAAAAATATCTTTTTGATATAAAATTTTTTCCAAATCATTAAAAAAATTTCTCGCCATTTTTCAACCCTTGTTAAATATAATATAAGATAAAAAAGTATAATATAAAAATTTTGAAAATTTGAAAAGGTTTGCTAAAAATATGTTAAATGTCATTCATGCTCTTTTTTTTAGAGAGTTAAAGACAAGATTTGGTATCAATAAATATCTAGGCTATTTTTGGGTGATTGGTGAACCTATGATGGTAGTTTTAGTAATTACTTCTATAGTCACACTTATTAGAGAATTTCATCATCAAATCATGCCCGAAGGTGTTTCTATTTTTTTATTTTTAGCAGTAGGCATTATACCTTTTTTTATGTTTAGAAGTATTATTACCCAACTTTTAAGTGGCATTAGTTCTAATTTGACTTTATTTGCGTATAAACCTGTTCGTCCCATACATGTGTTTGTTGCTAGAACCATGCTTGAGTTTTGTATTTATTTTACTATTTTTATTTGTGTAATGTTTTTAGCAGGTTGGTTTTTACATATGCAAGTGATACCTAAGCATTTTCTAGAAGTGTTATTTTCGATTTTTTTGCTTGTAATGTTTGGTTTTGCTTTAGGGATTTGTTTTGCTATAGCAGGGCATTTTGCAGAACCTTTAAAAATGGCATTAAATTATTTAAATATAGTGCTATACTGGACAGCCTTGGTGGTATTTCCTATATGGATAGTGCCAAAACCTATTTTGGATATTTTGTATTATAATCCACTTTTGCATATTATGGAGCTTTTAAAATATAATTTTTTTCAAAATTATCCTTTGCTTGATGATTATAACTATTACTATCCTATCGCATGTTTAAGTGTGATTTTATTTTTAGGTTTATTTTTTTATTATTTTACTAGAGAAAAGTTGATAGCAGTGCGATGATAAAATTAGTTAATTTAACCAAATCTTTTCCTTTGCGTAATGGTGATAGACATTATGTTTTTAGAAATTTAAGTTTTGAATTTCCTGAAAACTGCAGTATAGGTTTGATGGGGCGTAATGGTGCTGGAAAATCCACCTTAATGAAGCTTTTAAGTGGTTCATTACTTCCTGATAGAGGTAAAATTATAACTAATAAAAAACTATCTTGGCCTTTAGGCTTAGCAGGAGCTTTTCAACACAGACTCTCAGCAAGAGACAATGCGCGTTTTGTTGCAAGAGTGTATGGTTATAAAGGAAAGGCTTTAGAAGAAAAGATTAAATTTGTAGAAGATTTTGCTGAGCTTGGTAAATTTTTTGATGAGCCTATGAATACTTACTCAGCAGGTATGAGTGCTAGGATTTCTTTTGGTTTAAGTATGGCATTTGATTTTGATTATTATTTAATCGATGAAGCAGGTGCGGTGGGAGATCCTAAATTTAGAGAAAAAAGCACTAAGATCTATAAAGAAAAACTTAGCCAATCAAAAGTTATCATGGTTTCACATAATGTAGCTGAAATTAAACAATGGTGTGATAAAATTATATTCATGCAAGATGGACAAGCTACGATATATGATGATGTAGATGAGGGTATAGCAGTGTATCAAGGAAAAATAAATGCAAAAAAATGAGTTGTTGAAAAAACTTAAAAATTTAGAAATTTTATATTCTTTTAAATTAGTATTAATTTTAACCGCACTAGTGGTATTTTACTATGTCTTTATAGCAGCCAATCGCTATGTAAGCGAAAGTGTGCTAAGTGTAAAATCAACCACAGGCGATAGTGGTGCTATCACTGGTATAGCTGCTTTTTTGACTAACAATTCTTTTTCAAGTGATGATATTAATTATCTAAAATCTTATATTCATTCTTTAGATATGTTAAATATTTTAGAAGAGAAAATTCAAATTCGTGAACTTTATCAAAAACAAAAACTTGATTTTTTTTATAGCATTGCATCAAATGCAGATCAAGAAGAATTTTTAAAGTACTATCAAAACCGTGTTAAGATTGTCCAAGAAAACTCAGCTAATGGACTTTTGCGTGTGGAAGTGGAAGGCTTTGACCCACAAAGTGCTCATTTAATCGCCTCAACAATAGTAAAAGAAAGTGAAAAATTTATTAATGAAATTTCTCATAAAGCAGCAAGAGATCAAATGCAATTTGCTGAAGAAGAGCTTTTGCAGTTTAAAAAAAGATACCAAAAAGCTAAAGATGCACTTTTAGCCTTTCAAAATAAATATGGAGTATTTGATCCACTCAAACAAGCAGAAGGCACTTTAAAACTCATAGCCGAGCTTGAATCAAGAATAGCCGCAAAAGAAGCAGAACTTTTGATGATGCAAAGTTATATTAATGATAATGCACCGCAAATTGTCACAATCAAAAGTGAAATAGATGCATTAAAAAAACAACTTCAAAAAGAAAAATCCAAAGTTTCTTCACCAAAATCTTCTCAAAAGCTTAATGATCTTGCAGCTAAATTCCAAGATCTAACTATAGAAGCAGGATTTGCAGAGAGTGCTTACACTGCCGCATTAAAAGCTTATGAGAGTGCTAGGATAGAGGCTTTAAGAAAGATCAAACAAGTTGTGATTGTACAAAGTCCAAGTTTACCGCAAAGTGCAAAATACCCAGAAGCTTTGTATAATATACTTACCGCTTTTATGATTTTGTCTTTGATATTTGGAATTGTAAAATTTGTTAAAATGATTATAGAGGAGCATAGATACTAATGAAAAAGTTATTTTTATTTTTAATTTTACCTTTGTTTTTATTTTCTGCGGTAGATGTTTCTCAAATCGCAAAAATTCAAAGTCAAAACCAAAGCATGGAACCACAAATAATAAATTATGATTATAATCAAAGCGATGTAAATCAAACTGCAACTAAGGTTTTTGGCGCACATTTATTTAATGGAAACTTTACTAAATTTACCCAACACGTTTATAACCCTGATTATAAACTAGCAGTAGGTGATAGGATTAATGTAAAAATTTGGGGTGCGGTAGAGTTTATACAAACATTAACGGTAGATTCTCAAGGTAATATCTTTATACCTAAAGTTGGCGCGATCAATCTTTTAGGCGTGAAAAATAGTGCCTTGGTGCAAGTTATCACAAAAGCGATTAATAAAATTTACAAAAGCAATGTCTATGTATATGCAGATATGGATATTTATCAAAATGTTTCAGTATTTGTCACAGGAAATGTGAATCAACCAGGACTTTATCAAGGATTGAGTTCAGATTCTATTATACAGTATTTAGATAAAGCACGTGGGATTAATTTGGAATATGGTAGTTTTAGAGATATTCAAATTTTAAGAGACAATAAAGTCATTAAAAAAGTAGATTTGTATGATTTTTTACTTAAAGGTCAGATGGATTTATTTCCTTTTAGAATGGGAGATGTGATTTTAGTAGGTAGTGTGCAAAAATATGTATTTGTAGAAGGAGATGTACAAAAGCCTTTTAGATTTGAACTTAGCAATGATATTTTAAATTTAGAAGATATAGCTAGAGTTGCGGGTGCTAAGCCTATAGTTACTAACGCAGTAGTAAAAAGCTATAGAGAAGATCACAAGCTTCATGTGCAAGCTTATAGTAAAAAGCAGTTTTTAGGTGTAGGTTTGCATAATGGCGATGAGATAGAATTTAGACCTGACTATACAGCGCAAAACATTAGCATTAGTATAGAAGGTGAGCATAATGGTTTGCATTCGGTGGTGATAAGAAAAGGCACAACCTTAGCAGAGCTTGCTAAAATGATCGCAGTCAATGAACAATCAAACATTAATGCTTTGCAAGTTTTTAGAAAAAGTGTAGCAGCCACGCAAAAACAGTTAATAGAAGCTCAACTCAAAGAACTTGAAACACTAGCTTTAACTAGTTCTTCAGTTAATGCTGAGCAAGCTAGCATTAGAGCTACTCAAGCTAAGACTATTTTAGAATTTATCGCACGTGCAAAGCAAGCTCAGCCAAAAGGACAGATCGTTATTGATAATGTTAAAGCGTATAATTCTATAGTATTAGAAGAAGGTGATGTGGTAAATGTACCTAGTAAAAATAATCTTGTTTTGGTTCAAGGTGAAGTTTCTATACCAGGTGCATTTGTATACATGGATAAAGAAAAATTAAAGTATTATATTAACTTAGCGGGTGGCTTTAGCGATAGAGCTGATATATCAAGAGTTTTGGTGATTAATGCTAATGGTAAAGCAACTAAATACAGTGGTAGAAGTTCAGCAGATATCAAAGCAGGGGATTCGATTTTAGTTTTACCGAAAGTAGACAGTCAAAATTTACAAATTTTTAGCATGTTAACGCAAATTTTATATCAAATTGCGATTGCAACTAATGTAGTGTTAAATATATAGGATTTTCAATGAGTCAAATAGATGCGATTAAAATAGCTAAAGAAGTTTTTGAAATCGAATCAAAAACGATTTTAGACTTATGCGACACCTTAAACGGGGAATTTAGTAAAGCAGTTGAGTTGATTTTGTCTATTAAAGGCAGGTGTGTTGTAAGTGGTATGGGTAAGTCAGGTCATGTAGGAGCTAAGATAGCTGCAACTTTAGCTAGTACAGGCACTCCGAGTTTTTTTATGCATCCGGGTGAAGCATTGCATGGCGATCTTGGAATGATCGCGAGTGAAGATGTGCTTTTGGCTATTTCAAATTCAGGAGAAACCGAAGAGGTTTTAAAACTCATTCCAGTGATCAAAAAAAGAAAAATTCCTTTGATTGTCATGGCAGGGGATCAAAACTCTACCTTAGCAAAACAGGCTGATATTTTTATCAATATCGCGGTAAAAAAAGAAGCGTGCCCACTTCAACTTGCTCCAACTTCATCTACCACCGCCACTTTGGCAATGGGCGATGCCATAGCAGTGACTTTAATGAAAGCAAGGAATTTCAGGCCTGATGATTTTGCGTTATTTCACCCAGGAGGAAGCTTAGGTAGAAAGCTTTTAACCAAAGTGGGTGATTTGATGGTGTCAAGTAATCTACCTATAGTTAGCCCTAATAGTGAATTTAATGAATTAGTTGATGTGATGACTAGTGGTAAATTGGGACTTTGTATAGTCGTTGAAAATGAAAAATTAGTTGGGATTATCACAGATGGAGATTTAAGAAGAGCATTAAGGGCAAATGATAAGCCAAGGTTTGACTTTAAAGCCAAAGAAATCATGAGTGAGAGTCCAAAAACCATAGAAGCAAGTGCCATGGCAAGTGAAGCAGAAGAGTTGATGCTAAAATATAAGATCAAAGAAATTGTTGTTACGCAAAATGAAAAAATAGTAGGCATTATACAACTTTATGCGATAGGAAATGTGTGAAGCTTTCTATTATTATACCTTTTGGTTTAAGTAAAGAAAGAATTTATATCAAAGATCGTGTTATTCAAAAAGCATGTGAATTTAAAAGTGATGATAAGGTTGAATATATTTTTGTCGAAGGATATTCTTCTTTAGAGAATGATTTAAGGCATATTATCAAAGCAAAAGGACATATGTATCTTAAAGATGAAAGCCAAAAAGAGTTTTTCTCACAAGGTAAATGCCGTAATCTCGGTGCATCTTTTGCAAATTCAGATGTGGTAATGTTTTTGGATGTGGATTGTTATTTTTCTACAAGATCTCTTGAAACAATCATGCAGCTTATAACTGTAAAAAATATTTCTAAAAATATCAATGAATTTTTGGTGCTTCCTGTTGTTTATCTTAGTAAAGAAGGTAGCGAGTTTATTTATACTCAAGAAAAAGATTTATGGGATAGTTTAATCAAAGATGATTTGATTAGTGGAAAAAGAGAATGGATTAAATATTTTTCTCTTAGTTCAAGTTCTTTGATTTTAAATAAACACAAATTTTTAACTTTGGGCGGTAATAATGAAGAATTTATAGGTCATAGTTATGAAGATCATGATTTTTTAGCAAGATTGTTGTTTGAAACAACTTCTTTTGAAAAAATGCCAAGAAAGCTGTGTTATGATGAGGGAAGCTGGAATATAAAAGAATTTAAAGGCTTTAGAACTTGGTTTTCTTTGTTTGGTTATGAGATGAGTTTTCATGGTGTTTATATGTATCATTTTTATCATGATGAACCAAATCAAAATAATTACATGGGAAATAGGATTATAAACCACAAAAAATTTTATGATAATTTAAAAAAAATAAAACACTATAGCGTAGCGTCGCTTCAAGATAGAATGGTAATAAATAAAAATATTTTACTGCTGTGCAGTAGTGACAAATTGATACTCAATTCAATAAAAGATGTAAGTGTTTATCTTGGTAAAATACAAAGTAAAAGTGAGAAATTTTTTTTTAATGAAGAGCAATTTGATAAAGATAAATTTTTGAAATTCATTCAAGATAATCATATTGAATGTATATTATTTCCAAATCCATATGGTAATGAAAAGAGATTAATTATTTATGAATTTGTAAGATGCAATGGTCTTAAATTTATTTGTTATGATAGAGGTGCTTTGCCTGATAGCTGGTTTTTTGATAACAATGGCTTTAACTATGATTCTTCTACTTATAAAGAAGAAAATTGGAATAAAAACTTAACGATAGATGAAATTAACGAATGTAAAAAATACATAAAAAAAGTCTTGAATGAAGATAACTTTTTAGAAAAACAAGGAAAAAGGGATCTTGAAAAATTAAAAAACAAATTAAATATAAAAGATAAGAAAATAGTTTTTGTTCCCTTGCAGGTTGAAAATGATACGGTGATAAAATATTTTACCTATGCACCTTTTGAGTACAATAACTTTTTGAAGATTATCAATAAAATGGCAAAACAACTAGAATATAGTCATGTTTTTATAATCAAAAAACACCCCTTAACTTATAAAGTTAATAAAACGA
The DNA here is from genome assembly GCF_003627915.1 of Campylobacter sp. P255. Taxonomy (NCBI): domain Bacteria; kingdom Pseudomonadati; phylum Campylobacterota; class Epsilonproteobacteria; order Campylobacterales; family Campylobacteraceae; genus Campylobacter; species Campylobacter sp. P255. The sequence continues at coordinate 1,830 of NZ_NREN01000012.1, read as the reverse complement.
GCTATGATTCACTAATTTTTGTGGAAGATGATACAAATATTATTGATTTGATCAATATGTGTGATGTGGTCTTGACTTTAAATTCTGGTGTAGGAATTTATGCTATGATGATGAATAAACCTTGCATTAATTGTGCGTTTGCTTTTTATGCTATTAATGAAGTTAATTATCAAGCATTAAATAACGATGAGTTGTTAAAGTATTTGAAAAGTGATTTGAGTGTTGATTATGAAAAGGTTATAAAATTTATACATTATCTTAAAAATAGTGTATATAGCTTTGGAGATTCTAAATATAAAGTAATTAGAAAAAATAACAGAATCTATTCTAAAGTATATGAAACGAAATATTATCGTATTAATATAGGTTTAAAGAATTATTTAGATGTTCAAAATATAAATAAAATTCATTACAGTCTAAAGTCCTTAATTTATAGACCATATATTAATGAAATTAATCGTGCAGGTATCATGGTAAAAGTATTTAATTTGATTTTTCCAGATTTTATAAAATTAAGAATTATGCACACTAGGTTTTATAAGCTTTTTAGAAAGTTAGTGTATAATCCAAAGCAGTTTTTTCAAGATAGGCGTAATAAAAAATATGGTAAAAAAGCAAATTAAGATAGTTTTATTTGGTGGAAGTAATTCTATAATTAAAAATGGATTGCAAAAAGGACTTCAACAAGAAAATGTGTTGCTTTATAATTTTGCTTTAGGTGCTACAACATCCATACAAAATTTATATGAACTTATAAGAAGACAAGATGAAGTTAAAAATGCTGATTTGATTATCACGGAATCAAATGTAAATGATAGTTTTTCTTCCAATCTAAATACATATAGAAATCTAAATTGGTTTTACGAAGAGATTTATAAAATAAATAAAAAAATATTAGTTTTGATTTTGCCTTATTATGGTGTAAATATTATCAATACAAACAGAATTCATAGAAAAATGATAGAAAAATATGGTTTTAATTATATTGATATGCAGGAATATTACGATTCGCATAATCTTGGATATTTTGCACAAATAAAAGGTGGGTATGGAATACACCAATACGACTTTATCATGAGAAAACTAGGAGAAAATATTATTAAAAATATAAAAAAATTTTCTATTTCGTGTAAAACTATTGATTTGAAAAATCCAACTTTCTTGGTGCATCTAGCCTCTGAATTTAGAGATCAAGATATTTTCGAGATTGAAAATTCTATGTTTAAGGAAAAATATCACAGAATAAAAAAAGGGGATGTATTAAGATTTGCTTCTAGATTTTACGGTTGCTATATTATTGCTTATCATACGTGGAATAACATACAAAAAACCAAAATAACAACTCCTTCAGATTGGCTTGAAAGAAGAAAGGTTAAATCAAAATTAATTTTAAATAATAAAGATCATTCATATTGCGTTAAGCCATGTTTAGATAATATCCTTTATGAAACAGGATTTTGGCCTATTGATGATACTTCTAAAATTGAAGTCGATTTTGATGACTTATCTACCGTGTTTTTCGATCATGTTGATTTGATTTCTTTTTTTATTGTTGAAAACAACGGGGAATTTTACACAGATAACAACGCATATGATGAATTTTTATACAACCATAGTGAAATTCCAAAAGAATACAATTTTAATCATTTAATACCTCCGGTAGAATGGTATAAGGAAATAATTAACGAGTATTGTTCTATAACGGATCCAATTAAATTACAGCCTTTGCAAAATCAAATAAGTATACTAAACTCTACAATTTCTTCATTAGAACAAAATAAGATTCAATTATCTCAAGAAAAAGATAAAATTCAGCAAGATAATGCTAGT
>NZ_NREN01000011.1:0-54559 GCF_003627915.1 Campylobacter sp. P255 | reverse complement strand
TAGTTTGTGTAGTTTGTGTGGGGGGGGGTGGGCGTAGCGTTTTTGTATAGAGTTGGTTTATTTGGTTGCTATAGCTTTTAAGTTGTGTTATTGTGATTGAATTATTCTGATAGTTGGCTAGTTGGTTAGTTATTATATAATAAATATCTTTCTAAGAATATAACAAAGAGTTATTAAGAGATAGTTATGAAAAGTGGATTTTATAAGTATACTTTTTAAAATATTGGGAGTATGTCTGATATTTGTGAAAAATTTCAAAATCCTATCTTAGATAAAGCTATGCAAAATAGCGATATTATGGATATTAAGTTGAAATAACCCCATTCGTCTTTTTCTTTATAAATAATTTTAGAGTTCCCTAAAGTATATTCAGGTATAACTTTAGAGCATTTCTTGTGATTAATAAATCCCTGAATAATATTTAAAGTTTCAGTTACATAAAATGTAAAATTTACATTCTCCAAATAACTTGAAATGCGGTTTTTGCAGTGAGATTGGCGAATGGGTTTGATGGTGTAATTTTTAGCAATTTAATAAATAATGTTTTTATATTTTTAATAAGTCTAAATTATGTTGTTTTGTTTGTTAATATTGTTATGGTTATTACTGTAAATATTGATTGTATACTTTTTATAGATTATTTCCTAGTTTGAGTTTGTAAAATTTGTCAAAGTGAGATCATTTTTAAATGAGTTTAGATACTAGAAGTTAATGGTAATCTATTGATTGATATTTTCTAGTAGAAATTAATAGCGCTTAATTTGTTTATGTAATTTGAAATAAGTTTCTGGCTTATTCTCGCGTTTGTTTTTAGATAAATTGAAATAACAGTTTGCTTTAAAATTATATAATTGGTATTTGTGTAACATTAAGTGGCTATATTTATATAGTGGCGTGTAAAATATGGAGGATGTATGAGAAAGATTGTTCTTGCGCTTGCGTTAAGTTCATTATCAATGTTGGCTAGTAGTAAAGTATTAAATGTTTATGAAAGTCCTACATGTGGATGTTGTGATCTTTGGGCTGATTATATGAAAGCTAAAGGTTATCAAGTTCAAGTACACAAGAGTGATGATTTTTTAAAAGTAAAAGAAAAGATGAATATTCAACCTATGTATCAAAGTTGCCATACAGGTGTGATTGAGGGTTATGCGATAGAAGGTCATGTGCCAGAAGATGCTGTTGCTTGGCTTTTGAAAAACAAACCTCAAGATGTTATAGGTGTTTCTGCTCCTGGTATGCCTCAAGGTAGTCCTGGAATGGAACAAGGGTATGAGGAAGAGTACCCTGTGGTTTTGATGTTGAAAAATGGAGATTATAAAATTTATGGTATTTATAAGGGTCATCAACTTATAAAATAAACTAAGCAAAATTTGCTTAGTTTATTTTATAAATGAGCGGTATTTTGATACGGTAAGTTTTGTCATATTGTGGAAAATTTTTAGATGCAATACGTATGGTTTCTAAAGCACTTTCGTTTAATAATTTATATTTTGATGATTTAAGTATTTTTAAGTCTAATAAATTTTTGTCTTTTGTCCACGTAAATTCCAATAGGACTTCGCCGCTCATACGCATTTTTTTGGCTTGCCTTGGGTAGATTAAAGCCTTATCTATGGCTTGCTTAACTTCTTTTAATAAATCATTATTGTTACCACTTAAGGATATGTTTTCATGAGTATTGCTTGTTATGGCGTGTTGTGTTGTTTCTTGTTTGAGGATTGCGCTTTCTTTTGGTAAGGTTGTTGGTTTTGGTTGTGTATTTTGGACTATTTTTTTGGGTTTAGCAATGGGCTTTTCTTTTTTTGTTTCAATGGGTTTGATTGGTTCTTGCATAGTTTTTTGCGTTGGTTTTGTGGTTTGAGATGTCTGTATAAACTGCTTGATAGCTATATTAAATTTATCTTCTTTTGGCATACCATGTTCTATATGCATAAAATTTTTAGAATAAATCAATACAAAAAACAAAGGCATAAAAAGAAATAGCGTGATAAAAAAAGACCGACTTTTATGGCTAGCTAAAAATGTTCTCATCTTTTATGCTCTGTTAAAATTTGAAAATTTTCGTGATTTTTATTTTTTAAGATTTCAATGATTTTTATAAAGCTTTCAAATTTTGCATCTTTATCGCTTTTTAATTCTACTATGGTTTGGGGTTGAATAGAGTTGATTTTTAAATTTATTTCTTCTAGTGAGCTTGCTTTGTCGTTGATGAAAAATTGATTTTCTTTATTGATTAGAATGCTTATTTTGTCTTTATTATTATCAATTTTATTTGGATTTTCACTTTGTGGTAGATGGATTTCTATTTTTCCATGTGCAATAAAAGTAGATATACTGAGTACAATTGCAAGTAAAACAAGCATAATATCTATAAAAGGAATGATATTTAAACCTTCGTTTTTTGGTAGTTTAAGCATTTTTTTCCTTAAAAATACGATATGAGTTGCTTAGTAGTGATATTTTTCTTAGTAAAGCATTGTAAGCCATCAGTGAAGGAATGGCAACTAAAATCCCTAATGCTGTGGCTTTTAGTGCTAATGATAAACCTATCACAATAGATTTAACATCAATATCCCCGCTTAATCCCATATCATAGAAAGTAATCATAATACCAACTACTGTTCCTAAAAGCCCCACATAAGGTGCATTGGTGTAGATAATATAAAGCATAGTAAGATTTTCACTGATCGCATCGTCAAAATTTTCTTGGCGCGGATAATCATTAAAGTTGATTTTTCTGAAAAACAAAATGCGCTCGATTGTACACCATATAGCAATAAATGCCATAAAACCTAAGACCACAAAAATAATCAAATCGATATAAGTTTTTAAAAATTCCATTTTTTTCTCACTCTTGTTTAATTTTTGTGATTATAGTATTTAAAATTAAATCATTTATTAATAACAATTATCATAATTGATACAATAAATTTATTTTAAATTAATAATTATTATCATAATATTTCAATTTTTAAAACATAGAGTAAATATAGCAAAGGGAAATAATGAAAAAATACATTTTATCATTTTGTGTTGCTAATCTTTTGGTTTCAAGTGCTTTATCGCAAGAGGTTGTGTTAGATAGCTCCATTGTGAGCGCCTCGGGGTTTTCTCAAGATATTAAGGAAGCTCCTGCGACTATTAGTGTGATTGGTAAAAAAGAACTAGAAAGTAAGCCATATAGAGATGTTGCTGAAGCAATTGCAGATATTCCTGGAGTAGATTTATTTGCAAATAAAGGAAAAACAGGCTCTTATAATATTACCATGAGAGGTATTACGGGTTATACTTTAGTTTTGATTGATGGACGGCGACAAGGTATAGGTGGGGAGGTTGGACCTAATGGCTTTAATGAGATTTCAAATTCTTTCTTACCTCCAATTTCTAGTATAGAAAGAATAGAAGTGATAAAAGGGCCAATGAGTACTTTATATGGTTCTGAAGCTTTAGGTGGTGTTGTAAATATCATCACAAAAAAAGTAAGCGATAAATGGGAAACATCAGTTAGTTTAGACGGTATTTTTAATGCACATAAAGAATGGGGTAATACTTATGGTACAAGTATATATTCAAGTGGTCCATTAATGAATGATCGCCTAGGATTAACCTTGCGTTTTAGAGAGTTTTATAGAGAACAGTCAAATGTTGAATTTAGCAATGGAAGTGGACAAAGAGTGCAAGGCGATCAGGCTCAAAGTCCCACAAAAGCTAATAATTTTAACTTAGGAACTAGGTTAAATTATCTAGTAGATGATTATAATACTTTGATATTTGATATCGATTTTTCAAGAAATCATTATGATAATAAAAAAGGACAACTAGGAACACTGACTAAGCCATCTGGTGATAATGGTGCTTTAACAGGTGGCTATACAGACACTATGCAAGTAGATAAGCTAGTAACTTATTTAAGCCATGAGGGTGTTTATGAAGATTTTTCGATTACTTCTTCCTTGCAGTATAACCGTGTTAGTAATGATGGGCGAGAGGTAGTTGGTCAAGCAGGTCAACCATTTTTGGGACAAAATAGAGATATAGTTGCTGAAGATATTATTGTAGATACAAAATCAGTTATACCTTTAGGTCAAAGTCACATTATAAGCGTGGGTGGTGAATATAGACTCGAAAAAATGCAAGATAAAATCGCTAATCCTACAAATTTTGATCAGTACTTATTAGCTCTTTTTGCAGAAGATGAATATAGCATAAGAGATGATTTAAGATTTACTTTTGGCGCAAGGTATAATCATCATGAAATTTTTGGAAATAATATTTCTCCAAGAGCTTATTTGGTTTATAATCCTACTAGTGAACTTACTTTAAAAGGTGGTGTTTCAACAGGATTTAGAACCCCATATGCTAATAGATTGATAGCAGGTACTTATAATTATGGAGGACAGGGTAAGTACCCTATGTATGGAAATCCGAATTTAAAAGAAGAAACTTCGCTTAATTATGAATTAGCCGCTGTTTATAATAATGACTTATTTTATATTTCAGCAACCGGCTTTTTAACAAATTTCAAAGATAAAATTTCTAGTCAAAAATTTAGCAATGGCGATATGATTTCTGGTATTGGAAAATGTGAAGCTGATACTTGTTATCAAGCGATTAATCATGGCAAGGTTGAGTATAAAGGTATAGAGCTTGGAGCAGGGGTTACTCCTATAGAACACCTAAATTTAGATTTAGCTTATACTTATCTTGATAGCGAAATTAAAGATGCACAAGATAAGGCTGCGATAGGAAAGCCAGAAATTGATAGTTTAAAACACAACATCATGTTAAAAGCAAGCTATAATATCTTTAATAAATTCACTCCATGGGTAAAAGGTGAATGGCAAATAGATCGTTATATGGGTGATACAAATATTAATAGAGAATATTATCAAGATGTCTTTTTAGCTTCTATGGGTGTGCGTTATGATATCAATAAAAATTGGAACATTAATGCGGCAATTTATAATCTTTTTGATAAAAGTTTTACAAATGCATGGGATTCTTATAAAAACAAAGGCGAAGATACTTGGGTAAACACTTATAACCGTATTGAAGAAGGAAGAAGAATTTATATTTCGATCAATGGTAGTTTTTAATTTTGAATTGATGGGGAGCCAAAGAGCTTGTTAAGCGCTTCTTTGGCTTCGTCTTTGGGATCGTATTTTTTAGCATCTTTTTTAAAATTTTCAAAATGCTCATTTAAATTTGGAGTGCTTTTTACTTCTTGCTTTATAGGGGTTTTGAATATATCCTGTAGTTTTTGCGTGTCTATTTTTTCTATTTTTTGAATTTTTATTTGTGCTTTTTCTCCAAAAAGTTCATGAAGTAGAGTTTTGATTAGTTTAAATCCATTATTTAGAATTTTTCTATCTTCATCTTGAGCATGTGAGCTAATATTTAAAATATCATCTTCAAAAGAGATAAATTGTGTAGTTTTTTTAAAAACTTCAGCCAAATCATAATCTCTTTTATAGATAGCCTTTAATAAGCTTTCGTATGGATTGAGTTTTTCATCTTTGGTAGTTTGTGTTGAAGGTAAATTTTGTTGCTGTATGTTTTTTGATATATCGTATGGTTTTAAATTATCACTTGTATCGATAGCCTCATCAATGCTTTTTAGATAGGTTGCTTCTATTAACATAAAAGCCATAACGCAAAGCACAAAACTATCATCATCACTAGAATTTAACATAGTTTTGGCGCGTGAAAGTATTCTAAAAAATCTTTCATAAATTAACATAGAAAATAAATTGTTTTTGGCAAAAAATGCTTCTTTTAGAAAAAATATCATTTCATCTATTACATTGCTTGCCTCATAGTCTTCAAAATCTTTTAAAAATTCAAGAACTTTATCTTTCTCATTGGTTAAGATAGCTTGATAAAATTCTTCAATCTTAGCTGGATCTAAAAAGCCTAGCATCGCAGTAATTTTTTGTGTTTCTATGTGATTTTGACAATATACTATGGCTTGATCTAATAAAGTTAGAGTATCTCTTAAAGATCCATTTCCGCTTCTTGCTATGAGTTTTAAAGCTTCTTTTTCATAATTTATATTTTCTTTATCTAAAATCCATTCTAAATGATTTAAGATATCATGAGTGGAAATTTGCTTAAATCTAAAATGCTGTGTTCTTGAAAGAACCGTTGCAGGTAGCTTTAAAGGATCAGTTGTCGCAAGTATAAATTTAACATAGCTTGGCGGCTCTTCTAAGGTTTTAAGTAGTGCATTTGCTGCTTGTGGAGTGAGCATATGTACTTCATCAATGATGAAAATTTTAAACCTAGCTAGTGATGGAGCATATTTTACTTGTTCTATTAATTCTTGGATATCTTCTAAGCTTCTGTGGCTTGCAGCATCCATTTCTATGATGTCAATATTGGATCCATTAAGTGAAGCAAGGCACTGAGAACATTCTCCACATGGATTAGCACTTGGTCCTTGTTCACACACTAAGGCTCTTGAAAAAATTCTTGCACTCGATGTTTTACCGCTCCCTCGCAGTCCTGAAAACAAGTAAGCATGTGCTAAGCGATTATTTTCAAGCGCATATTTTAAGCTTGTAGAAACTGTGTTTTGTCCTACAAGTTCATTAAAATTTTTGGGTCTGTATTTAACAGCAAGTGCTTGTAACATTATTACTCATTCATAATAGAGAGCAACTCTTCATTGCTTTTAGTTTTGAGCATTTTTGAGTATAAAAATTTTAATGCTTCAATATCATCCATTTGAGATATGGCTGATCTAATCGCCCAAATTTTTTGCAGTTTTTCGACGCCTTGGAGCAATTCTTCTTTTCTAGTGCCAGATTTTATAATGTTAATTGCAGGATAGATCCTTCTATCTGAAATATTTCTATCAAGAACGATTTCGCTATTTCCTGTACCTTTAAATTCTTCAAAAATAACTTCATCCATTCTTGATCCAGTTTCTATCAAAGCAGTTGCTATGATAGTTAGTGAGCCTCCATGTTCTATATTTCTAGCTGCACCAAAAAAGCGTTTTGGTTTATGTAGCGCGTTCGCATCAACCCCACCACTTAAAACTTTACCACTACTTGGTGTAGCGGTGTTATAAGCTCTTGCCAATCTTGTAATAGAATCAAGCAATATAACCACATCTTTACCTGTTTCTACCATCCTTTTTGCTTTTTCTATCACCAGTTCTGCTACGCGAACATGATTATAAGCAGGTAAGTCAAAAGTTGAACTAAAAACTTCACCCTTAACACATCTTTGCATGTCTGTAACTTCTTCAGGACGCTCATCTACTAAAAGTACGATCAAGTGAGCTTCAGGGTGGTTTTTGGCAATGGCGGTTGCTAGTTCTTTCATCAGCTCGGTTTTACCGGTTCTTGGAGGTGCTACAATCAAACTTCTTTGACCTTTTCCTATAGGGGCAAATAAGTCAAGCATTCTACCAGTGAGTTTTAAAGGATCATATTCTAATTTGATTTTCTCGGTTGGAAAAATCGGAGTAAGGTTATCAAATAAAGGTCTTTCTCTAGCTTCTTTTAAAGGAAGGTAGTTAATTGCTTCGATTTTTAATAAAGCGTAGTATTTTTCTTGATCTTTAGGTTCTCTAACCTGACCTGTAACAATATCTCCCACACGTAAAGCAAATTTTCTAATTTGCGAGTTTGATACATACGCATCGTTTACGCTATCGCTTAAATTAGAATCCATTCCGCGTAAGAATCCATAGCCATCTGGTGAAATTTCTAAAATTCCGGTAAAAAGTATAAAGCCGCCTTTTTTAGTTTGTGCTTTTAAAATTTCAAAAATAAGATCTTGTCTTCTAAATTCTCTTGGATTTTCTATTTCTGCTTCATTGGCAATTTTAACTAAGCTTTCTAAGTCAAGCAACTTCAAATCTTCAATTTTATAACCTTCCACTGGAATGTGTGTTCTTTGGTGTTTTTTTTCTTTAGTATTTTCCATATATCCTCTAAAATGTAGAAAATGTAGTATTTAAAATGAATACGAGATTTTATTCAAAAAAACGCTTTTTTGTCAAATTTTTGAAATTATAATATAGCTTTGTAAATAATTTTTAAAATTGCTGTTTTAAAAAAATGATAAAATAGTAAAAAATAACAACGAAAGTCTAAAATGAAATGCAAGCATTGTCAATTAAGTTTTAAACAAGAACAAATGATAGAAAAAAATGGAAATTATTTCTGTTGTAAGGGTTGTGAGAGTGTTTATGAAATTTTACACGATAACAACTTAGAGGAATTTTATGAAAAACTAGGTAGTCAAACTCTAAATCCAGTGACTATAGAACATATCAATAAAGACTATGGCAAGTATATTCAAAAAACTAAAGAAGGTTTTAGTGAAATCTTTTTGCTTATAGAAGAAATTCACTGTGCTGCTTGTGTTTGGCTGAATGAGAAAATTCTCATTAAAAGCGAAGGAGTGGTTGAGGTTGATATTAATTCTATCACTCATAAGGCTAGGATTGTTTTTGATGATAAAAGTATTAACTTAGCACAAATTATACAAAATATAGAAAGTATAGGTTATAAAGCGAGTGTGTATTTGCCTACCAAAAATGAACAAAGAGCAACACACACCAAAAGAGACTTTTATGCAAAATTAATCGTTGCTATAGCTTGTGTGATGAATATTATGTGGATTTCTGTTGCAAAGTATGCGGGTTTTTTTAGTGGTATGGATGCAGATACTAAAGATATTTTGCATTTTGCGGAGTTTTTGTTGTGTACTCCTGTGCTTTTTTATACAGGATCTGTTTTTTATAAAAACGCCTATTATGCCTTAAAATTTAAGAACATCAATATGGATACTTTGGTTATTAGCGGAGCAAGTTTGGCTTATATTTATTCTATTTGGGCTATGTTTTCAAGGGCTTCGCAGGTTTATTTTGACTCTGTTGCAATGATTATTTGTTTTGTTTTTATAGGAAAATACTTAGAGCTTTTGAGTAAAAAAAGAGCATTGGATACGCTTGATCATTTGCGTTCATTTTTGGTAAGCGAGGTAAGAGTTTTCAAAAATGGAGAAATCAAAAACACCGATGTTGAAGAAGTTGAAATAGGAGATATTATCGAATTAAAAGAAGGAGATAAGATACTAATTGATGGGGTGTGTATCAGTGGTAATGTAAGTTTAGATGTTTCTAGTTTAAGCGGAGAAAGCTTACCACTTGATGTGCAAAAAAACGATGTTGTATATTCTGCTTCTTTGGTTTTAAGTGGTAATGCCTTGTATAAAGTGAGTGCTTTATATAAAGACTCTAAATTAGCAAGGATAATCACTTTACTTGAAAACTCAAGTACCAAAAAAGCAAAAATAGAAAAAATGGTGCAGCAAGTTAGTAGGTATTTTTCTCCTATTATTTTAACTTGCGCTCTATTGTGTTTTGCTTTCACTTTTTTTGTGTTGAATTTAGGTTTCGAAGAGGCCATGATACGCATGGTTTCGGTATTGATTATTGCATGTCCTTGTGCCTTGGCTTTAGCTACTCCTGTGAGTTCTTTGGTAGCAATTAGCACAGGGTTAAAAGAAAAGATTTTGTTTAAAGAAGCTGGTGTAGTAGAAGATTTAAGTAAATGCAATATAGCGGTTTTTGATAAAACAGGAGTGCTGACAAAGGCGAGCTTGGAAGTAAAAAAATACTATTTAGATGAAACGCTAGATCATAATGAATTGGTGAGTTTTTTATCTTTAACCAACCACCCTGTTGCAAAAAGTATTTTGCGATTTTTAAATATAAAGCAATATAATAGAATTGAATTTGATAAGGTAGAAAATTTCCAGGCAAGAGGATATAAGGCATTTTTAGGAAATGATGAGTGGCTTGGTGGTAATGAGAAATTTTTAAAAGAAAATTATATTCAAACCCAATCTTTTGAAAGTACTCATTTTATTTTTGCAAAAAACAAAGTGATTATGGCGGTGTTTGAGTTGGAGGATAAAATTCGAGATAATTCTAAAGAGTTGATCGATTTTCTTAAAAATCAAAAAATGCAAATTTATATGCTTAGCGGGGATAATCCTTTTGCTGTAGAAAGAGTTGCAAAAAAATTAAAAATAAGCAACTATAAAGCCTCTTGTATGCCAGAAGACAAAATGCAAATTATAGCTAGTTTAAATCAAAAAGCTAAAGTCTTAATGGTAGGAGATGGGGTTAATGATGCTTTGGCGCTTTCTTATGCTGGGGTAGGGGTTTCATTAAAGGAAGGTTCAGAACTTGCTATGGAAAATAGTGATATTGTATTGTTAAAAAATGATCTTGAAAGTTTACAAAAAGCCATGAAAATAGCAAAAAAAACATATTATATCATTAGACAAAATTTAACTTTTTCTTTATGTTATAATGCCTTGAGTATGCCTTTGGCTTTTTTTGGTTTGATTAATCCGCTAGTTGCGGCTTTATCGATGTCATTTAGTAGTATAATAGTAATTTTAAATGCTTTAAGGATAAGAAAATGAATGGTGTTTTAATGATGATGATTGGAGTTTCATTACTTGCTTTGTTTTTGGCAATTTGTGCTTTACTTTGGGGTATTAAAAACAAGCAATTTGATGATGATTATAAATTTACCATTTTAAATGATAGTGAAGATGCTTTAAATGATGCAGTGATTTTAGAAAAGAGGAAAGAGGAAATTTTAAAGAATAAAAAACAGCCATAAAGGCTGTTTAGATTATTTTTTTAAGCTTTCAATATGTTCTTCGATCGCTTTGAAATCTGCTTCAGTTAAACCTTTAAGATTGATTTTCATAATCGCACCTTGGCCATAAGCATTTCTTTTGCCTGCTGCATATTCTTTCATGTATTGTAATCTTTCAGCTGCAGTTAAAGAATTTAACGCAGGAACTTTGTTAAGATAAACTTTGTCTGCTTTAGCACCATGACATACTGCACATTTTTTATAAAGTGTAGCACCATCTGCAGCAAAAGCTGAAACACCTAGACATGCCAAAGCTGATAAAACAAGTAGCTTTTTCATTGTATCACTCCTATATAAATTGAAAATAAAATGTTTTTAATTATAAGCTTTTTTTATTTAAATATACTTAAAAATTTTTTTAGCAGTCAAATTATAAAAATCTTAATAAAAATACATTATAATTTTTGCATGAAAACAAAGGCGTTATTTTTAGATAGAGATGGAATTATCAATATAGATAAAAAATATGTTCATAAGATTGAGGATTTTGAATTTTGTGAAGGTATTTTTGAGCTTTGTGATTTTTTTCAAAAACAAAATTTTGCAATTTTTGTTGCAACTAATCAATCTGGCATTGCAAGAAAATATTATAGTGAAAAAGATTTTGAGGTTTTAAGTGCATATATGCTAAGTGAGTTAAATAAACAAGGTATAAAAATAGAAAAAATTTACCACTGTCCTCATTTGGAAAATTGCGAATGTCGCAAACCAAAACCTGGCATGTTCTTAAAAGCACAAAAAGAATTTAACCTAGATCTTTCTCTTTCTTTTTTTGTGGGAGATAATTTAACTGATATGCAGGCTGGAATTTGCGCAGGCATAAAAAATTTATTTTTAATCAACGAAAATTATAACGATGATGAAAATTATAAAGCCTTTAAAAATTTAAAAGAATTTTTGCATTATCTAAAGGAAGAAAAATGAAAATTGTAATAACAGGCGGAGCAGGTTTTATAGGATCAGCGTTGGCTTTAGAACTTCAGGAACAACATGAGGTTTTAATTGTAGATAAAATGCGTTCAAATGTTGTTTTTGATAATGGAAATTTAGAAAGTTTTGGACATTTTAAGAATTTGCTTGACTTTAACGGGGAGCTTTATGTAGGCGATATTAATGATGAAAAAACTTTAGCATATATAAAAAGTTTTAAACCTGATGTGATTTTTCACAAAGCTGCGATTTCTGATACAACGGTTTATGATCAAAATAAAGTTTTAAGTACCAACTTAAATACTTTTAAAGATTTTATTGAGCTTGCGCTAGAGATTGATGCTAAATTAATTTATGCAAGTTCAGCATCAGTTTATGGAGATGCTCCTAGTCCTCAAACTGTAAATTTAAGTGAAGCCCCTAAAAATCCTTATGCTTTTTCAAAATTAATGATGGATAAATTAGCAAAAAAATATTTTGATAAAATGCATATAGTAGGGCTTAGATATTTTAATGTATATGGTAAAGGGGAATTTTTTAAAAATACTACCGCTTCTATGATTTTGCAATTTGGACATCAGATTTTAGCAGGGAAGAATCCTCGTTTATTTGAAGGTAGTGATCAAATTTATCGTGATTTTGTTTATATTAAAGACGTGGTAAGTGCTAATTTGGAAGCATTAGAAACAAAAAGTGGTGTTTATAATGTTGCAACAGGAAAAGCAAGAAGTTTTCAAGATATAGTGGATATTTTACAAAAAGAATTAAACACTAATTATCCTTGTGAGTATATTCCTAATCCTTATAAAAATGCTTATCAATTTCATACTCAAGCAAAACTAGATGCAAATTTTTTATATACACCACAATATAGTCTTGAAGAAGGAATCAAAGACTATCTAAATGAAATCAAAAGACTTTATGAAAAGGAAGTAAATGTTTGATTTTCTAAGCTCAAAAAAACCTAAAATTCTAGTTGTCGGAGATTTTATGGTCGATCATTATATATGGTGTGATTGTACTAGAATTTCTCCTGAAGCTCCTGTAATGATAATGAAATCACAAAAAGAAGACAAAAGATTAGGTGGTGCTGGAAATGTATATGCAAATTTAAAAAGTCTTGGTGCTGAGGTTTATGCTTTGGGGCTTGTGGGTGATGATGAGAGTGGTAGGTTTTTAAAAGAAAATTTAAATGCAAGTTTATTAGTAGAAAAAAATAGAAAAACTCCACTCAAAAGCAGAGTTTTATCGCATTCGCAGCAGGTTTTAAGACTTGATGATGAAAATGATTTTAATACGCAATTAGAAGATGAGCTTGTTGATGAGTTTAAGAAAATAGCTAAAGATTATGATGCGATTGTTTTGAGTGATTATGCTAAAGGTGTTTTAACGCCAAAAGTAACAAGAGCTTTAATTTCTCATGCAAATACCCTAAATTTGCCTATTTTGGTAGATCCAAAAGGAAAAGATTTTAGTAAATATCAAAACGCAACACTGCTTACACCTAATAAAAAAGAAGCTATGCAAGCTTTAGGTATAGAAAAAATAGAAAATCTAGAACAAGCAATAAAACAATTAAAAGATGATCTTGGTTTGTGTTATTCGATTATAACTTTATCTGAAGAAGGTATTGCGCTTTTTGATGATCGTTTGCATATTATCCCTGCTAAGGCTTTAGAAGTATATGATGTAACTGGTGCTGGTGATAGTGTTATAGCTATGCTTGCTTATGCTTTGGCTTTAAAGATTGATATTGTCAAAGCATGTGAATTAGCCAATGATGCTGCAGCGGTTGTGGTGGCAAAAGTTGGAAGCGTTAGTGTTAGTTTAGATGAGATAAGAAATTTAGAAAAAGCTTCTTTTGAGGATAAAATCAAAAGCAAAGAAGAGCTTGTAAAAATAACACAACATCAAAAAGTGGTTTTTACAAATGGCTGTTTTGATATCATGCACTATGGGCATATAAAATACCTTGAAAAAGCCAAAAGACTAGGAGATGTGTTAGTTGTGGGGTTAAATTCAGATCAAAGCATTAAAAGGCTTAAAGGGGATTTAAGACCCATTAATGCTGAATTTCAACGTGCATGTATGCTTGCGAGTATGTATTTTGTAGATTATGTGGTAATTTTTGATGAAGATACGCCTTTTGAATTGATCCAATTTTTAAAACCCGAGATACTCGTAAAAGGGGCTGATTATAAAGATAAAGAAGTAGTTGGATCAGACATAGTAAAAAAAGTAGAATTGATTGATTTTGAAGAAGGTTTTAGTACCACTAATATTATCAATAGGATTGTTAATGATAAAAAAAATTGAAAAAGAAATAATAGAACATCAAAAAACTTTAGAGCAAGTTTTAAATTTAAAAGAGCAAGTTGCTTTGGTTGCTCAAGAATTGAAAAATTGTCTAAAGCAAGGTGGTAAGATTTTAATTTGTGGAAATGGCGGTAGTGCAGCAGACAGCCAGCATTTTGCAGCTGAATTGAGTGGGAGATATAAAAAAGAAAGAAAAGCTTTGGCTGCTATTGCGCTAAGTACAGATACTTCAGCTTTAAGTGCTATAGGAAATGACTATGGTTTTGAATTTGTTTTTTCAAGACAAGTAGAAGCTTTGGCTAGCGGTAATGATGTTTTAATTGGTATTTCAACGAGTGGAAAGAGCACCAATGTTATCAAAGCGTTTGAAAAAGCCAAAGGCATTGGTGCTAAGTGTATAGGTTTGAGTGGGAAAGGCGGTGGTTTGATGAATGCATTATGTGATCATAACATAGTTATCCCAAGCGATGATACTGCAAGAATTCAAGAAATGCATATTTTAATTATACATTGTTTGTGTGATTTGATAGAAGAAGAATACTAAGCTTGGGTTATTTACCCAAACTTAAATAATACTCGATTTGATCTTTTTGTAAAATTCTAATTAAATTCGTACTTCCTGCTACACCTATAGGAAAACCTGCTGTAAGGGTATAAACACCATCTCTTTTCATCAAACCTTTTTCAACTCCAAGTTTTACTGAGTTGCTTAAAAGTTCTGTTAAATTCTCATGTTTTTCTATTAAAATAGCAGGTTGTACACCCCAAACTATACTTAAGAAATTTAAAGTTTTTTTAGAATGTGTAATAGCTATAATGTCCATTTTTGGACGATATCTCGCAGTTTTAATAGCAGAAGCACCACTGCTTGTTATGGTGAAAATTGCATTAGCATTTAAATCAGTTGCTAATTGAGTGCTTGATTTTGCGATGATATCTGTTTCATTAAAGCATTTGAAATTTTCAAATTTTTCATAAGGATAGTTTTTTTCAGTTTCGATGATAGTTTGAGTCATGATATCTACTGCATTAGCAGGATCAATCCCAACAGCACTTTCTTCGCTGAGCATAACTGCATCGGTGCCATCAAGTACCGCATTTGCCACATCTGAAATTTCAGCTCTAGTTGCTGTTTTAGATTTTGCAAGCGAGAAGAGCATTTGTGTGGCAGTGATGACTGGTTTGTTAGCTTCATTGGCTTTTTTTATGATGAGTTTTTGTATATTTGGTACTCTATAATAAGGAACCTCTATACCCAAATCACCTCTTGCAACCATAATACCATCACTGCAGCTTATAATTTCATCGATATTTTCAACTGCATCGAATTTTTCTATTTTTGCAAAAATAGCAATTTTAGCATTATTTTCATCAAGAATTTTTTTTACTTCATCAATATCATGAGCATTTTGCACAAAAGAAATAGCTAGAAAATCAACATCATTTTTAATACCCCAAGCTAGATCATCTTTGTCTTTTTGTGTGATAATATCGATATTGATTTTTGTGTTAGGAAAATTGATCCCTTTGTTTGAGCTAAGTATTCCGCTATTTTCTACTTGAGTTTGGATAAAATCTTTTTCAACTTGCACTACTTTGGTTTTAATAGAACCATCACAAAGATAAATGTATTCTCCGACCTTTAACATAGAGAGAATTTCTGGGTGATTAATGCATACTCTATAATGTTCATTAGAAAATTTTTCACCATCAAATGTATCTTTGTAAAAGTCTAATCGATCGCCGTTTTTTAATTCAAAAGGTTCTGGAATTTTTAAAGTTCTGATTTTTGGACCACTTATATCTTGTAAAATTCCAACTCTTGCGTTTAATTCAGCTGCGACTTTTCTAATAGTGGCTAAATTTTGACTATGATACTCATGGCTACCATGTGAGAAATTTAAACGAAAGACATTCACACCATTAATGATCATTTGTCTAACAGTAGTTTCATTTTCGCTTGCTGGTCCAATCGTTGCAACAATTTTTGTCTTTTTTAGCATTTTTAATCCTTTTTATAGTAGTTCGCTAGCAAATAAGTCCTCATTAAAATTTGCACCTAGGTATTGACAGATAAGTTTTGCATCTCTATAGCCATTGCCAAGACAACTTGTAGCACCTGGACTTGGAGTCATATTGAAGATTATACCTGGAATCTCTGTGATACTTGCTTCACCAAGCATTAGCTCGCCTGCTTTTTTATCAAGTACTTGCGGACGAACCCCACCAAATTTTTTAGCATAATAAATATCATCAGTTTTCAAACTAGGAACAATTTTTTTGGCATCTTTAACAAAAAGTTTTTTGTTGATATAAGGAATTTCAAATAAATAATTATAAAGAATGTAGTTTCTAATGGTAGAGTCTTTAAAAAGATTAAAGCAAATTTTAACTACATTCATATCAAGGTTAAGTGTTTTGAAAAATTCAGGTAAAGATTTAAAACCATGATATCTTTCTAACATAGGAATAACTAAAGCGGTAGGACCAAAACGCGTATTCATATCTGCAAGTAAGTCAGGATCTCCATGTAAAGCAGCAAAAGGTAGTTTTGGGTTTTGTACCATATAGACTTTACCATTTAGGATTTTTCTTTTTGTCATATAGAAACTTCCTGCAACAGGAAAGCAAGATTTGTCTAAACCTATACCCATTTTATGTGCTAAAAATAAAGAATGTGCACCTGCGTTGACTATGATAGATTTTGCACTATATTCTTTAAAATCTTTTGTTTTGATATAAAAAATATCATCTTTTTTTTCTATAAAAACAACTTCTTGATTATAAGCAACATGTGTGTTTTTGCCTTGTTTGTGAGCTTGTTCTATTAAGCTTTGACTCATGAGGCCAAAGTCAACAGTGGTGTAAATTTCTCCTGCTTCTACACCCATAGCTACAACATTATCTGTTCTATCATTAACACCATCTTCACCTAAAACAACATTAGGTTCTATTTGTTTGATTTCGTCTTTGTTGTAAAATTTAATATAAGGATATAGTTCTTTAAATTCTTCGTATCTATTTTTCATGTACTCACATTCTGTATCACCTACTGCTAATGCTAATTTTTGATGTGAGTGCATAAATTTGTTTTGAGCATTTTGTAAAAGCCCGTACTTTACAATCATATCAGCTGTTTTTTTGACTTTTTTTGCTTTTTCTAAAGTATAGTTTGTTTCTATATCGCCACAGTGGATAGTTTGTGAATTGCTTGTACCACAACTGTTTAGGGTCGCAGCGCTATTATATTTTTCTAATAAAGCAATGTTTTGTATATTTGTATATCTTGCTAGCTCATAAAATGCTGCAGCACCAGAAATCCCACCGCCAATTACCACGGTATCAAAATGTTTTTGATCCATTGTTGTTTATTCCTTTTGTGTGTTTGATTTTGCTAATGATATCAAAATATAATTGTTTTGAGTTTAAATAAAGCTTATAATTTGTGGAGTTATTAAGAGAAATAAATTTTATAGTTTAAAATTTTCACAAACGGCTTTTTTCATACCTCTAAAAATTAAAAATTTATCATAAATAGCATAGTCAAAAAAATTTGCCAGAAATTGTCCATCGCCACCTGTGAAGTATAGTTTTTTATCATAAGCACTGTCTTTAATGAGTAAATAAATACTTTTGAAAACACCGTAACTTAATGCATCAACAGTTCTTTGTGGGAAGGCGTCGAAATTGATTTGGGTGTTAAGCTCGTATTTTAAACGTGATGAAATATTTGCAAAAGATTTTTTATAGTTTTCAATTCCAGGTAAAATAAAACCACCTAAATGAATGGAGTTAGAAACAATATCTACTGTTATGGCTGATCCTGCATCAACCACTACGCCATCTTCTATGGTATAGCAAGCTGCTATTCTATCAACACCTAGGTTGTCATAAATTGTATCGAAATTAAAATACGGTGCAAGGTTGACAAATAAAGGATTGCGTTTTAATCTTTCTTCTAAGTTAGGATTAACATTGATATAAAATACCTTTTGTGTTGGTTCATATTGTAAAAATTGTTCAATACTCATAGAATGGAATTTTTGTTCATTTAAAAAACTCGCGGTCGTATTTCCAATATCACACAAAAGCATGGGTTTTGATTCCTTGGTTATTTAGATATGCTTTTGCTTTGGAGCAGATTAAGGCTTGATGAAAGATAAAAGAATTTTTAAAGTTAAGATCTAGATGGGTACTGATTTGCTTGATAATTCTTTCATATTCTAAGCTATCTTTTGCAAGAATTTTACTTTTGACAAAAGAAAACAAAACCAAGCAATATTCTTTTTTTGTGTTTTCCCCGTACAAGCATAGTATTTTTTTCTTTTTGCTAAAGCTAGAAAGATCTATGCTTTTGGTATTTTTTAAAATTAAGCCACAACTGATAAGAATATTGCTAAGTTCTTGGTTCATTTTAATTTAACTGTAAAACTTTGTTATTATAGAAAAATTTGTCACGACTCATAAAGCTTTTTTGATCTACTGCATCGCTTAATTTGTATACAGAATAGTTTTTTAAATCAGTATTTAAGCGGATTAAATATCCTGTTTTTTCAAAGATATATAAAAAGTCATGATGCAATGTGCTTTTTGAAAATAAAGCAAACTGAAATTTTACCTCATTAATTTTTCTAAGATTATAATCATTTTTGATAATTCTTCCATCTTTGGTGAGTATAAAAATTTCTCTATCATTAGCGTTTACTTCTTTGATGTCCTCGTTAAGATATACGGTTCTATTAGGGGTTACAACGATGATTTTTTTTGCAGTTGCTGCAATCATTGTGTCGTTTTTAACATGAAGATAAATGATGTTGTTAAAAAACTCTTCACTACTTACCATGATTTCTTTACTTACTTTTAAACTGCTTTTATTTACTATAGCAAGTTTACCATTTAGCATAGGATAGATAATAATGGTATTTAAGAAATAAGGATTAGCGTAACGACTATCTTGAGCGTAAGCAGTTCCTAAATTTTGTAGCATTTTTATACCAAGATTTTTGTTTGCATAAACCAAGCTATTGCTTGCTAAAACCAAAGCGATATCATCACCATCTAAACTTGCACTAACAACACTTTCATTAAATTTATAAAAATATAACTCTTCGCCTTTTAGATTTAAAATTTTAAAATTTCCATTATCATCTGCTATAAGAATTTCATCTTGATATGCATTTAAGATGTGGTAGTTTTTATCTAATTTAAAGTCAATAATATTTCCTGTTGTGTTTATAAAAGCATTGTTATTTAATTGTGCGATATTGTTATTAAAACTTGTAATTTTACCATTGATGTTTTTTGCGCTATTTGGAAGTGGATCTACCTGTGTAGGTTGATAGTATTCTCTTTTTGTACCACATGCGCTTAAAAAAACGAGTGTTATGATAAACAAATAAAAGTGTTTCATTTTATTCCTTGATAGTGTTTTAAGCTAGTGATAACTTGCCATAATGGCGAATTTACTGGTATTTTATTAAATTCAAGATCTGCATTTTTAAAATCATTATTTTTTAAAAATTCAAAGCCTTTTAGTAAGATATTATAGTCTTTTAAAAAGTCTGATTTTTGATTATTTTGTGCTAAAACAATTTGTTTTAACAAAGGATCAATATCAAAAGCGGTGGTTTGATTGAGATCATGACTGTTTTGGCTCATTAAAAAAATAGTATAAAGGTTTAAATTTTTTTGTTTTAATTCCTCTAAAAGCTTTTGATCTGATGGGTTTTTTTGCAAACTGCTAAAAATAAGATTGCTTTCTTTTGTATTTTTTTCTTGGTTGATATGATAAATATAACTTCCACCAAAATAAACAATTAGCAAAACAATAAAAGTGATAAAATAGTATTTGTATTTTCTTATAAAACGTTCTGACTTAATGAAATTTTCCATCATTTGTTCTTGAGAGCTTAATTCTTGTTGAACTGCTTTTAAATTATCTTTTAAAGCCATATTTTTCCTTTATGATTATATAGTAAAATACCACCTAGTGTTTAAAGTCTATAATTGTAACATATAAAAATGAAAAAATAAATGATTTTATGTTATAATTTTCTATCTAAAAAAGAGTTTTTAGAAGATCATTTTAAAAATTAAGGTAAATCATGCAAATTGATGATAATTTATTAACAAAGCTAGAGAAACTAAGTGCTTTAAAAATAGCAGATGAAAAAAGACAAGAGCTGGAAGAGCAACTAAGTCAGATTGTTAATTTTGTTGAAAAATTAGACGAACTAGATCTTTCCAATATAGAAGCAATGACAAGTACCACCAATGGTGGCACGCCTTTTAGAAGTGATGAAAGTGAAAAATCTGATGTGATTGATTCAGTAAGCAAACATGCTCCAAATTCCCAAGATGGATTTTTTGTTGTACCTAAGATAATTGAATAAATATTTGGAGTTTAAGAGAGTATGGAAAATTTTTCATGGTTTGATGTTTTTGTATTGGGATTAACTGCGGTTTTGGGCTTAAAAGGCTTAGTAAGTGGTTTATTTAAAGAGATTTTTGGTTTATTAGGGATAGTTGGTGGTGTTTTACTTGCTTCAAGATATGCTAAAGAAGTAGCAGAAATTATCAATAATAATTTTTATTCAATTCAAAATGAAAATCTTGCGATTTTTGCTGGTTTTTTAGTATTACTTGTTTGTATTTGGATAGTTTGTATGGCTTTGGGCAATATCTTATCGAAAATGTTTAGCATGAGTGGACTTGGATTTATTGATCGTATCGGTGGTTTTTTGTTTGGTAGTGCTAAGATATTTTTGATTTTTGCTATTTTAGTAGCTTGTGTAAGCAATATAGAATTTTTAAATTCGAGCCTAGAAAAATATACAAATAATAGCCATACTTTAGATTTGCTTAGAAAAACCGGTGAATATATTATGAATACGGAATTTACTCAAAATGGTTTGGAAAAAATTGAAGAAAAAATCAAAGATTCTAACTTAAGTTTAAATTCGGAGAATGGATAATGCAAATTGAAAATATAGAATATGATGTATTGCTAGAGCGTTTTAAAAAAACACTTAAGGATAATGGCTTAAAGTATACTAAACAAAGAGAAGTTCTTTTAAAAACTTTATACAATAGTGATGTGCATTATACCCCTGAAAGCTTATATGTGGAGATAAAACAAAAAAACCCCGAATTAAACGTAGGTATTGCTACGGTGTATAGAACATTAAATTTACTAGAAGAATCAGGTATGGCTACTTCGATATCTTTTGGAGCTTCAGGTAAAAAATTTGAACTTGCCAATAAACCACACCATGATCATTTAATTTGCAAAAGTTGTGGTGAGATAGTGGAATTTGAAAATTCAATTATCGAACAACAACAAATGTTAATAGCAAAAGAATATAATTTCAAATTAACAGGGCATTTGATGCAGCTTTATGGTTTGTGTCCACAGTGTAGTAAAAAGTAGAGGTAGGTCGATGTTTGACAATATTTTAGAGCAACAAAAAATTCAAAAAGCACATGAGTTAAAAGAGTTAGGGATAAATCCATACCCGCATTTTTTAAAAAAAGAGATGAATATAAGTGAGTATAAAAATAAATTTACTTATATTAAGGATATGGAAAATCAAAGAGATGAAAATTCATATGGTATTGTAGCTGGAAGATTAAAACTTCTCAGAATAGCTGGAAAATCTGTATTTGCCAATATTGAAGATGAGCAAGATAATTTGCAAATTTATTTTAATCAAAATATTTTAGGAGAAGAGTATTTTGGTATTTTAAAAAAATATCTTGAAGTAGGAGATATTGTTTTAGTTAAAGGTTTTCCTTTTATGACTAAAACTGGAGAATTTAGTCTTCACGTGAAAGAAATTCAAATAGCAACAAAAGCTATAGTTCCACTTCCAGAGAAGTATCACGGGTTGACAGATATTGAGCAAAGATATAGAAAAAGATATCTTGATATGATTATGAATAGTGAGGTAAGAAAAGATTTTATTTTGCGTTCTAAAATCGTTTCTTATATAAGAGCTTTTTTTGAATCTAAAGGATTTTTAGAAGTCGAAACTCCGATGATGCATCCTATTGCAGGTGGTGCAAATGCTAAACCTTTTGTAACTTATCATAATGCTTTGGGCGTAGAAAGATTTTTAAGAATTGCTCCTGAGCTTTATTTAAAACGTTTGATTGTAGGTGGTTTTGAAGCAGTTTATGAGATTAATAGATGTTTTAGAAATGAAGGTATGGATTTAACACATAATCCTGAATTTACAACAATAGAATTTTATTGGGCATATCATAATTATCACGATCTCATGGATTTAACGGAAGAGTTATTTGCTATGCTTTTGGATAAGTTAGGACTAGATAAAAAGTTTGAATTTGATGAAAAAATAATCGATTTTTCTAAACCTTTTGAGAGAATTACCTATAAAGATGCTCTAAAAAAATATGGTGGTTTGGATGATGAGTTGATTCATGATAAGGCTAAAATTTTAGAAAAACTTCAAAGAGATGGTTTTGAAGCAAATGAAAAATTAGAGCTAGGTCATTTGCAAGCTGAGCTTTTTGATCACTATGTAGAAGATAAATTAATTGATCCTACTTTTGTAGTAGATTTTCCAATATCAATTAGTCCTTTATCAAGAAGAAGTGATAAAGATGCAGAAATTGCAGAGAGATTTGAGCTTTTTATTGCGGGCAGGGAAATTGCAAATGGCTTTAATGAATTAAACGATCCTCTTGATCAGTATGAGAGATTTTTAAAGCAAATCGAAGCTAAAAATGCAGGCGATGAAGAAGCTTGTGAGATGGATGAGGATTTTGTTAACGCATTAGGCTATGCTATGGCACCAACTGCAGGCGAGGGTATAGGGATAGATAGACTTATTATGCTTTTGATTAATAAAAAATCAATTCGTGATGTTGTCCTTTTTCCAGCAATGAGACCACTTAAAAACGAAGCAAAAGGAGAGTAAATGTTAGAAAATTTTGATAAAGAAATTTTTGATTTAACCCAAAAAGAATTAACAAGACAATGCGATGGTCTTGAAATGATAGCAAGTGAAAACTTTACCATACCAGAAGTGATGGAGGTAATGGGAAGTATTCTTACTAATAAATATGCAGAAGGTTATCCTGGTAAAAGATATTATGGTGGATGTGAATTTGTAGATGAAATAGAAACAATTGCTATAGAAAGATGTAAAAAACTTTTTAATTGTAATTTTGCTAATGTACAACCAAATTCAGGATCACAAGCTAATCAAGGTGTTTATATGGCACTGTTAAATCCAGGCGATAGAATTTTGGGTATGGATCTAAGTCATGGCGGACATTTAACTCATGGTTCAAAGGTAAGTTCTTCAGGTAAAATTTATGAAAGTCATTTCTATGGAGTGGAGCTTGATGGAAGAATTGATTATGATAAGGTTAGAGAAATAGCAAAAGAAGTTAAGCCAAAGCTAATTGTTTGTGGTGCTAGTGCTTATCCTAGAATAATTGATTTTGCTAAATTTAGAGAAATTGCAGATGAGGTTGGTGCGTATTTGTTTGCTGATATCGCACATATTGCTGGTTTGGTTGTTGCGGGTGAGCATCCTAGTCCTTTTCCTCATGCGCATGTTGTAAGTTCAACAACCCATAAAACTCTAAGAGGCCCAAGAGGTGGGATTATAATGTGCAATGATGAAGAAATTGCAAAAAAAATCAATTCAGCGATTTTTCCCGGTATTCAAGGTGGACCTTTAATGCATGTAATTGCTGCTAAAGCGGTCGGATTTAAATATAACCTAAGTGATGAGTGGAAATTATATGCAAAACAAATCATTAAAAATACAGCAACACTAGCACAAGTATTAATAGACAGAAAATACGATCTAGTTAGCGGTGGCACAGATAATCACTTAATCTTGTTGAGTTTTTTAAATAAAGAATTTAGTGGTAAAGATGCGGATTTGGCTTTAGAAAGAGCTGGAATTACAGCAAATAAAAATACTGTACCGGGAGAAACTAGAAGCCCGTTTGTAACAAGTGGATTAAGACTTGGAACCGCGGCTTTAACTGCAAGAGGTTTTAAGGAAGAGCAAATTAGCATTGTTGCAAATTATATAGCAGATATTTTAGATGATATACAAAATACAAAATTACAAGATGAAATTAAGACTAAATTAAAAGATTTAGCAAGTAATTTTATTATTTATGAAAGGGCTTTATTTTGATTACAACAATGGATTTAGCTTTAATTAAAATGGTTACAAGCCATTATTACATTAAACGCAATACTATAGTAAACAAATACGAACACAAGGGTAGAATATTTTTTGATAAATTTGAAAAAATAAATGCACCCTTAACTGCGAATGTGATACAAGAGCACATGGAGAAAAAGATTATTGTTGCACACTCGTTGATCAATAGTTTTGATAAGGTTGAAAACATAGTATTTGATTATAATGGCTTTAATGCTGAACGTTTTTGGCATAGAGCTCAACTAGTTTTAAGAGAAGAGGGTTTTATTAATTTTACTGCTTATAAAACAAAGAGCAATAACCATTTGCATTTGTATATTCATAAGGGTCATACTACTTTTAATGAGGCATGTTCTTTGGGGTCAAAATTATCTTTGCTTTTTTCTCAAAAAATGCCAGTTGAATGGAAGGTTTTTCCTAGCTTGGATATACCTAAAGAATTTAATATTCTTACTTTACCTTATGAGGTTTATCAAAAAGAGCGTGGTGCTTCTTGGTCTAAACATATGTAATTTTGAAAGGATGTAGAAAATGGAAGAAAACAACAAAAATGAATTTGATGATATTATTTTGCAAAAGAGCAACAAAAGTGAGAAATTAAAGAAGATTTTACTTCGATCTATTATTTTGATTATTGTCTTTTTGGTTGTGATGATTGTAATGAAGTTAATCAATGATCCAGGTGAAGAAAAAGCGTTGCAAATGCCACCAGAGCCACAAGAGCAATCTTCTTATGAAAATAATTTTAATTCTCTACCAATTACTGATAGCGCTAAAGAAGAAGATGAATTTGAGGCTTTGGCTAGAAAATTAAAAGAAGAAAGTGCTTTGGTTGACACTAATACTACTGAAGAGATAAAACAAGAAATTCCAACAACAAACAATAGCGTATTGGATCAAATTTCAAATTCTGAGCCAAAAGAAGAAGTTGCTAAGGTTGAAGAAAAACAAGAAGAAAAAGTAGTGGAAAAAGTAGCTCAAAATCCAGTTCAAAAGCCGATTGAAAAACCAAAGACAAGTGTAAGTGAAAAACCAAAAGCACCAGAGCAAAGTAGCAATGCAAATGAGCTATTTGAAAGCATTCAAACTCCAAGCATTCAAACTCAGCTTCCAGCAGGTGCTTACGTGCAAGTATTTTCTTTGAATAGTTTAGATTTGAAATCTAAAGAATTAAATCTTTTAAAATCTAAAGGCTATGAATACAAAATTTATAAAACAGTGGTTAATGGAAAAGAGCTTACCAAGGTTTTAGTTGGTCCTTATAAAGAAAGCGAACTAAAAGCTGAATTAGAAAAAATTCGTTCTAATGTTGCAAAAGGTGCATTTACTTTTAGAATCAAATGAAAATCTTTGCTGTTATTGGCGATCCAATTGTGCATTCTAAATCCCCTAGAATGCACAATAATGCCTTAAATACTCTTAATTTTTGTGCAAGTTATACACGCTATCACCTCCAAGAAAAAAACAAACTAAAAGATGTCGTAAAATTCTTTGATGGAGTTAATATTACCATTCCTTTTAAAGAAGAGGCTTGTTTAATAGCCGATTTTAAAGATAAAAGTGTTTTGCATATAGGTTCTGCTAATACTCTTTTAAATAAAAATAATAAAATTTATGCTTACAATACAGATTACTTGGGTTTTTTAAAAGCGATTGAAGAATTTAAGAATATAAAAAATGCTTTGATTTTGGGTGCAGGTGGTACAGCCAGAGCATTAGCATATGCTTTAAAAACACAAGATATTGAAGTGGCAATTGCTAATCGTTCTGATGGTAGATTTGAAAAACTAAACCATAGTGTTTGTTATTTATATGAACAATTACAACCTGACTTTCAATTTGATTTGATTGTTAACACAACTAGCGCAGGTTTGAATGATATGATTTTGCCTTGCAAAAGAGATATTTTAGAAAATCTTTTTTGCAATGCCAAATATGCTTTTGACGTAATTTATGGTAAAAATACTCCTTTTTTGGAGTTAGCTAGACAATGGAATTTGCAAACTAAAGATGGAACAGATATGCTCTTGTGGCAGGGTGTGTTCGCATTTGAACTTTTTTTAGAGTGTGAGCAACAAAGAGAAGAGATATTTAAAGCCATGAATATGGCTTTAAATTATCCTTAATGGCTAAACCAAGATTTTATTTTATCAAATAAACTTTCTTGCTCAATAAACGCTTCTTCATCGGCTATACCAAAGCTTTTTTCAAGTTGCAATAAAAGGTTTTTTTGTTCTTCATTGAGATTTTTAGGGAATTTAATATCAATTTGCACAATGTGCGAGCCTAATTTTCCTGTGTGAATATTTTTAACCCCTTCATTGGCTAATTCAAATTTTTGTTTATCTTTTGCGCCAACTGGAAGCTTTAGATCTGCTTCCCCTCTTATGGTGGAGATTTTTATGGTTTTTCCTAAAGCAGCTTGAGTGAAAAACACAGGAACGATAGTATAAATATCATCTTCATGTCTGATAAATCTCTCATCATCTTCAACAATAATTTTGATATATAAATCTCCTCTTTGTGAGCTATTTGGAAGTTCATTGGCTTTGTTTTGAACTCTAAGACTCATTTCATTATCTATGCCTTCAGGTATATCAAGCTCGATTTGATCTTTTATTTCTTCATATCCATTTCCATGGCATGTTTTACATTTATCTTTAATGACTTTTCCATTTCCATGACAGTGATTACATGTTTGAACTAGAGTCATAAAACCTTGTCTAACGCCTACTTGTCCTTTACCACCACAATATGAACAAATATCTTCTTTTCCATTTTCAGAACCACTTCCATTGCAGCTTTTACAAAAAGTTTTATAACGAAAATCAATCTTTTTCTTGCAGCCAAAAACAGCTTCTTTAAATGTGATTTTGGTGGCTATTTTTAAATCACGTGGGTATTTTTCTTTTTTTTCTCTTCTTTGACTAGAGCTGCCAAACCCAAAGCCTTCTCCAAAAAAGCTTGAAAAAATATCCCCTAAATCAATATCTCCAAAACCACCAAAACCACCTGCTTGGCCTTTTAAGCCATCTTTTCCGTATCTATCATATATGCTTCTTTTTTCATCATTACTTAATACTTCATAAGCTTCGTTAACTAGTTTAAATTTTTCTTCAGCTTCTTTGTCTCCTTGATTTCTATCAGGGTGGTATTTTAAGGCCATTTTTCTATAAGCTTTTTTAATAGTGTCTTTATCAGAATTTTGAGAAATTTCTAATATTTCATAATAATTAAGTTCCACTGTTTTCCTCTCAATTGAAAATTAATAATGCAATTTTAGCAAAAAAATAAATGAAAAATTAAATTATGTGTTATAATATTAAGTTGTAACATATTTTATTAAGAAGGATAAATGATGATTAATGTTTTAATGATCGAAGATGATCCAGATTTTGCGGAATTTTTAGCAGAATATTTAGCTCAATTTAATATTAAAGTTACGAATTACGAAGATCCTTATTTAGGAATGAGCGCTGGTATAAAAAACTACGATTGTTTAATCCTTGATTTGACTTTACCAGGACTTGATGGTCTTGAAGTTTGTCGTGAAATAAGAGAAAAATATAGCATACCTATTATCATTTCTTCGGCTAGAAGTGACTTAAGCGATAAAATCGTAGGACTTCAAATAGGTGCAGATGATTATCTTCCAAAACCATATGATCCAAAAGAAATGCACGCAAGAATCATGAGTTTAATTCGTCGTTCAAAACGTGTAAATGAAACCCCAGAAAAAATCATCAATTCTGCATTTAAGATTGATGAAAAAAGACATGAGATCAGCTATAATGATGAAGTTTTGGTTTTAACTCCCGCTGAATATGAAATTTTAAGCTATATGATCAGACAACATGGTTTTTCAGTGAGTAGAGAGCAGCTTGTATATCACTGTAAAAGCTTAAAAGATAAAGATTCTAAAAGCTTAGATGTGATTATTGGAAGACTTAGAACTAAAATCGGTGATAGTTCAAAAGCACCAAAGCATATTTTCTCAGTTAGAGGGATAGGGTATAAGTTAATAGGATGAAAGTAACTATTAATCTTAAGATTACTATTCTTTTTGCGACTGCTTTTTTATTTGTTTGTGCTTTGTTTGTCCTTCTTGGCAAGGTTCAGATTGATTCTTATTTGACAAGCGAACAAAGTCGACAAAAAGAAATTGTGGAGAAAATTATTTACAATTTAGAAAGAAGAGAAGGTTTTTCTATTCATGAATATCTTCTTTCTAAATCTTTTAAATTGGTTGAAAACGAACGCAATATTAAGCATATAGTTTCAAAAGGTGAAAAAGTACTTAGGATTAATTCTTTATATGGAAGTTTTTCTTCTATAATTTATCACAATCAGATCTTTTTTTACGTAGAGCGAATGAATACAAAAAGACTTTATGAGTTAAATGCTTCTGCGCGCTTGGAGTATTTGTTTTTACTTAGTTTCTTTTTTAGTTTGATTTTAATTATATTTTTATATTTTTCTGTATTAAGATCCTTAATGCCATTGAAAATTTTAAAAAAGAAAATTAAAAATATTAGTGCAGGAAAAATCGAGTCTTTGTCGGAGTATTCGCAAATTAATGACGAAATTTCTGAAATTTCTTTTGAGTTTGATCATGCTATTAATAAAATTCAAGAACTAGTTAAATCTAGACAATTCTTTTTAAGAATGATCATGCATGAGTTAAAAACACCTATAGGCAAGGGTAGGATAGTTTGCGAAATGCTAGATAATCAAAAGCAAAAAGACCGCCTTGTTGCTATTTTTGAAAGACTTGAATTGTTGATAGATGAATTTGGAAAAATTGAAAAAGTATTATCAAGAAATTGTCAACTTAATTTGCAGACTTATCATCTAAGCTTGATTTTAGAACAGGCTGAAGATTACCTCATGAGAGATGATTTTTATCAAAAAGTTAAAATCTCCTATAAAGAAGATACGATGATCATTGCTGATTTGGAGTTATTTTCTTTAATGCTTAAAAATTTAATCGATAATGCGATTAAGTATTCAGAAGATAAAAGCTGTGAGATTATATGTTCTGGGGATTATGTGATTGTAAAAAATAAAGGTGTGCAGCTTAAGAAAACTTTTGATTACTACCTTAAGCCTTTTGTTAGAGAACATAATAACGAAGTAGAAGGTATGGGATTGGGACTTTATATTATTAATAATATCTGCAATCTTCATGGTTATAACTTGACATATAGTTACGAAGATGGTTATCATACTTTTAAAATTGTCTTTTCAAGGCTAAAATAACTTGAAAAGTTTAGAAAAATTTAACGAATTAGTTGAAGCCTTTTCAGCACTCCCTACCATAGGTAAAAAAACAGCATTAAGACTTGCTTATCATGTGTGTATAAAAGATCCGCTGTTGGGTGCGAAATTAGCATATAGTGTCGAAGAATCTATTCGAATGATTAGAAAATGCACGCAATGTGGTTCCTTAAGTGAAAACGAATTGTGTGAGATTTGTTCTAGTGAAGAGAGAAATGAGCAAATCATTTGCATTGTTCAAGATCCAAAAGATGTTTTGGTTTTAGAAGATAGTGGAAGTTTTGATGGCTTGTATTTTGTTTTAGATGATACTAGTGAAGAAAATATCACAAGATTAAGAAATATGATACAAAGTAAAAATTCCAAAGAAATCTTTTTCGCTTTTACGCAAGGTTTAAATTCTGATGCGATTGTTTTTTTTATAGAAGAAAAGTTAAAAGATCTTGATTTGAGTTTTTCACAAATCGCGCAAGGAATTCCAAGTGGCGTTAGCTTGGAAAATGTTGACTTTATATCACTGCACAAGGCAATCAATCATAGAACCAAGCTTGATTAAAGATATTTTTTAAGCAAATTAAGCCATTCGTTTTTATTAAGATCGTGTAAAATTTCATCTGCAAAATTACATTCCTTCACTCTTTCTTTAGAGAAAAGTAAAATTCTGCTTTCGGGATATTTGTTTTTGTATTCATGGAGCAAATGTAGCATATAATCAAAATCAAACTTAATCACTTCATAATCAAGTAGTATTAATTTAAAACAAAACTTTAGAGTGCTTTTAAAATCACTAAGATTGCTTGCTGCTTGATTGTTTTGGCAAAACTGGTTTGTGATGTTTAAAATAAGATCATTTTCAAAGCTAGAAGATTTAAAAATTAAAACATTAGACATATAAGGCATTTGGTAGAAATCTTGTTTAAAATGAGTATTTAAGAATTCCGCCAAGTCTTTAGTATCAACTTGCGAAAAAACATAATTTAAGCCGTGTTCTACCGGATTTTTTGAGATGATAAATTGATAGTTTTCATATATTATTTCTTCACTTGTCTTGATTTCACTAGAAATACCCATATCGTGCAAGATGCATTGCAATAGATAATTTTCGATTGAATTATCATTGATAATGCATGCGTGAATATTTCTATAAATATTAAATTGAGATTTTTTTATAATATTAAATTCTTGAAAAATGTTTTGAAGTACTTTGTCGTGTTTTAATGGTTTGTTATAGTGTAAGCTTTGTATAAGATCATGCAATTGCTTTTGCGCGAAATGTTTTTGTGTTTTTTGATCTTGTAATTGCTCTTGTTGTGTTTGAAAAACTTTTTTCAAGTTTTCTTTGGTTTTTTGTAGAGAATTTGAATGTGGTAAATTAAAATAATCTTCCAAATCCCAAATTATCATATTATTTTTTTTATTGTTTTTATTTCTTATAAATACATAGCTTATGGATATGCATACAATTAAAACACATATAAAACTATAAAGATAAAATAAATTCTCATTAATAGGATAGAAAAAATAGTAGTTTAAAAAACACAGAGTTAAAGCCAAAAAGCTTATAAAAAGTATCATGTATTGTCCTTAATTAGTCGAGCTATTTTTGCATTAGACAGTGATTTTAACTCATCAAAACTTGCGTTAAAGATATTATCAAAATTACCATAATAATCCAAAAATTTCTTAATACAGCCTTGAGAAATTCCAAGTTGTATTAATTTTGAGCTTTGTAAATCTTGCTTTCTTTTTGTTTTTTGGTGAAAGCTAATAGCAAAGCGATGTGCTTCATCGCGTAGTTTTTGTAAAAATTGCAATTTTTTATCGTCAGTATTTAACTGTATTTTGCCATCTTGGGTGTAAATTTTATCTTTAGCGCTTCCTTTTGCACGGTGTGCTTTTGCATCGATTTTTTCTTTTGATATGGCTAGTATATCCACGTTTGCACCTGAACTTTTAATGATATCGTTGGCTAATTTTAACAAAGCATCTCCTCCATCAATCAACCATAAATCAGGAGGTGGATTTTTATCAAATGACAAAGCTCTTTTGCTAAGAGTTTGGAGCATTTGATCATAATCATTTTTATAAGATAGATGATAATGTCTATAAGAATTTTTATTAAATTTTCCATCTTTGAAAGCCACTAAAGCACCGACATTTGCCTCACCTTGCATATGAGAATTATCGAAAATTTCAATATGATTAGGATAGTTTTGCAAATTAAAAAAGTCTTTTATTTCTTTCAAGAGTAGGTAGTTTTCATTTTTCAGGTGTTTTTGTATATTGATTTTTGCATTTTCCAAGGCAAGATCACACAATGCTTTTTTTTCGCCAAGTTTTGGCATTTTAAGGTGGAATTTCTTAGAAAACCTTTTGCTAAGTAGATCTTGCAAAAGCTCCATATCTTCAAATTCATCATGCGTATATATGCGAGTTGAGTTAATAGGAGCTTCTTGGGTGTAATTTTCTAATATATACTGCTTATAGATTGCATTAAGATCAAACTCGCTTTGATTTTTAAGTGCTAAAATTTTATGATTTGAGCTGATGATTTTACCATTGTTAATCACAAATCGTACCATAGATAGTAGATTATCCTCGCAATAGACTGCAAAAACATCAAAATCTTCAAGCTTGGCAAGATCGATTTGTATTTTTACACTTAAATCTTGAATGGTTTTAATCTGATCTCTTATAAGGGCTGCTTCTTCATAGTTTTCATTTTTTGCATATTCTAGCATTTTATGCTCTAGGTTTTTAACTAAAGAAAGTGGATTTAAAAGCGCTTGTATAGCTTCTTGTGTGATTTTTTCATAAGCTTCTTGTGTGATTTTTTTTTCACATGGTCCTTTGCAGCGTTTAATCTGATAAAAAAGACAAAGTTCTTTGCAGGATTTTTTTTGTCTAAGTTCAAAAGATAAATATAACGCATTTAAAAGTTCTTTTGCTCCTTTAAAAAAAGGACCAAAATATTTAATTTTATTTTTTTTAATGATTTTTCTTGTTATTTCAAATCTTGGAAAATCTTCGTTTAAATCAATATAAATATAAGGATAAGTTTTATCATCTCTTAGTAATATATTATATTTAGGGTGCAATTGTTTTATGAAAGAATTTTCTAAAATCAAAGCATCAGCTTCACTTTTTGTGGTGATAAATTCCAAGTGCGAAGCCTCACTGATCATTTTTTGGATTCTTAAGCTGTTGTTAGGATTAGGACAAAGTTTAGGTGTAAAATTAAAATAACTTCTTACACGGTTTTTTAAGTTTTTGGCCTTGCCTACATATAGCAATTTTCCTTGTGCGTCAAAGTATTGATATACGCCAGGTAGATCCGGTAAAGTTTTGAGTTCATTTTCTAACATTTTTTATTAACACCCTTAATTCTTCAAATTTTTGATGTAAAATAGGATCTTGAATAGAATTGATAAAGTTTCCGCTAGAAAGTTCTAAGTGGTTTTGGAGTCTTTGTTTGGTGGTGTTTTTTTGTGCGGTAAAATTTTTATCACTTAGGATTTTGATATTTTTTACTTTGGCAAAATTACTCATAGGTTTAGCTAAAGTATAGTTTTTTATGAGATTTTTAATCATTTTTTTGGTATTATCGTGATTTAACTCCATGTATGCAATATGGTGTTTAACTAAAATAATCAAGGTATCATTTTTAATAAAGAGTTTGCTAATCATTTGTTGATGGTTATAACTTAATAAATTTAAAAACTCTTTATATTGAAAAAGTGCCCTTAAAGGTTTGTAATGTTTAAAATCGGCAAGTTCATTGATGATGTAATGGCTCGTTTTAATTTTCATTTATTTATTCTAACATTTTTTTTATTAATATTTTTAAACGCTTGCGGGTATAAAGATGCTCCATTTTATGAAATCAAAGATAATAATGGCAGTGTTAAGGAGATTAAAAAATTCCAATCTTTGGAGAGTGAAATATGAGTAAAATATTTTTTTTACTGTGTTTGGGGGTTAGCTTTTTGCTAGCTAGTCCAACACATGAGTTAAATTTGGCTTTTAGTGCTTTGGGTATAGGTATTTTGATTATTTTTATACTAGGGTATTATTTTATTGCTGCAGAAGAAAAATATCACATCAATAAAACAAAACCTGCTTTATTTATAGGCACTGTTTCTTTTATTATAATCGGTATTTACATGGTTTTAAATGATCTAGACACTCAAATACTTGAAGAAAGTGTTAATCATTTGATTTTAGAAATAGCACAAATTGTTTTTTTCTTAATAGCAGCTATGACTTTTATAGAAGCACTAATAGAAAGGTCGGTTTTTGAAACATTAAAATATAAACTTGTAAGCAAGGGATATACATATAGGAAGTTATTTTGGCTAACAGGAATTTTAGCTTTTTTTATTTCGCCAATTGCAGATAATCTTACCACCGCTTTGATTTTATCTACGGTGCTTTTAACTATAGATAAAAACAATAAAGAATTTTTAATCCCAGGTGCTATTAATATTGTTGTTGCAGCTAATGCAGGTGGGGCTTGGTCGCCCTTTGGTGATATTACTACCTTGATGGTATGGACTGCAAAAAAAGCAACTTTTTTTGAATTTTTTGCTTTATTTCCTGCTTCGTTTATCGGTTGGTTATTGACAGCATATTTATTATCACGCTATGTTCCAAATGTTCAGCCTAATTTCCATGAAGATAATTTAGAAAAAGTTGAAATTAAACCAGGCGGTAAGGTATTTATTGCATTGGGTTTTTTAACTATTGCTTTGGCTGTATTTATCCATAGTATTTGTGATTTGCCTGCTATGTGGGGGATGATTTTTGGTCTTTCCTTATTAAGCTTATATATATACTTTTTTAATAAAA
The DNA here is from genome assembly GCF_003627915.1 of Campylobacter sp. P255. NCBI lineage: Bacteria > Pseudomonadati > Campylobacterota > Epsilonproteobacteria > Campylobacterales > Campylobacteraceae > Campylobacter > Campylobacter sp. P255. Next base: position 20,274 of record NZ_NREN01000011.1, on the reverse strand, counting down.
AACAAGGTAAAAAAGATTTAAATGTGTTTTACTATATGACGCGCATTGAAATGGATACTCTGTTGTTCTTCTTTGGTATTTTATCTGCAGTGGGTGCTTTGCATTTTGTGGGTTGGCTTGCATATGCTTCAGATCTTTATGTAAAATTTGGCGCAACAAGTATCAATATAGGAGTAGGATTTTTATCTGCTATTGTAGATAATGTTCCGGTAATGAGTGCAGTCTTAAAAGCAAATCCAAGCATGGATGATACTCAATGGCTTTTAGTTACACTTACAGCGGGAATTGGAGGTTCTTTGATAAGCTTTGGTTCTGCAGCTGGAGTGGGTGTTATGGGTAAAATGAAAGGTATTTATACTTTTAATGCACATTTAAAGTATGCTTGGACAATTTTAATAGGTTATGTAGTATCTATTATGGTTTGGTATGTACAATTTCAACTGTTAAATTTATAAAGGAGTTAGATGAAAAAAGCAGATATTTTAGTTTTAGACTTCGGGTCTCAATACACACAATTAATTGCTAGAAGATTAAGAGAGCAGGGCGTGTATGCAGAAATTTTACCTTTTAATGTAAGCTTAGATGAGATTAAGGCTAAGGAGCCTAAGGGTATTATTTTAAGTGGCGGGCCAGCTAGTGTATACGCAAATGATGCTTATTTTTGTGATAAAGGTGTTTTTGAGCTTAATATTCCGGTATTAGGGATATGTTATGGTATGCAACTTATGGCACATCATTTTGGCGCAAACGTAGCTCCAGCAGGACACAAAGAGTATGGTAAAGCAACTATAGATATTCAAAACGATAGTGATTTGTTTAAAAATTTACCAAAAAAACAAACAGTTTGGATGAGCCATTCTGATAAGGTAGAAAATTTACCACAAGGCTTTGAAGTTTTAGCAACTAGTGAAAATAGCCCTTTTTGTGTTTTTGGAGATGAAAAACGTAAATTCTTTGCTTTACAATTTCACCCTGAAGTACAACATAGTGAATTTGGAAAGAGTATCTTGAAAAATTTTGCTAAATATGCTTGCAACTGCGATAGTGTATGGAATATGGGATCTTTTGCAAAAACTCAAGCGCAGAAAATCAAAGAAGAAGTGGGTAATGATAAAGTTCTTTGTGCAGTAAGTGGCGGGGTAGATAGTAGTGTAGTAGCTGCTTTGCTTGCAAGTGCGATCAAAGATCGAGTAGTAGTGGTTTTTGTTGATAATGGACTTTTAAGAAGTGGAGAAAAAGAGCAAGTTGAGTATATGTTTAGACATACTTTGGGTATTGATTTAATTAGTATTGATGCAAGAGAGATTTTTCTAAGTCGCTTAGCAGGTGTGAGAGATCCTGAGCAAAAAAGAAAAATTATAGGCAATACCTTTATAGAAGTATTTGAAGAAGAAGCAAAAAAACATAAAGATGTTAAGTATTTAGCGCAAGGAACTTTGTATACTGATATTATTGAAAGTTCGGTTGTTGGAGCTAGTAAAACTATAAAATCTCATCATAATGTAGGCGGTTTGCCTGAAAAGATGAATTTAAAGCTTATCGAGCCTTTAAAAGAGATCTTTAAAGATGAGGTAAGGGCTTTAGGAATGGAACTTGGTTTAAATAAAGATGTAGTGTATCGTCATCCTTTTCCTGGGCCAGGACTAGCTATACGTATTATGGGCGAAGTTAATGAACCTAGCTTGGAGCTTTTAAGAAAAGCAGATGTGATTTTAATTGAAGAGTTAAAAAGCAGTGGTTGGTATGATAAAACTTGGCAAGCATTCTGTGTGCTTTTAAATGTACAAAGTGTTGGCGTAATGGGAGATAACAGAACTTATGATAATGCAATATGCGTACGCGTAGTTAATGCAAGCGATGGTATGACTGCGACTTTTTCTCATTTGCCTTATGAATTGTTAGAGAATATATCACGCCGTATTATTAATGAAGTAGAAGGAATTAATCGCGTGGTGTATGATATTTCTAGTAAACCACCAGCGACTATTGAGTGGGAATGATTATTTAGTACAAAAATATACAAAAGCAGGGGGTAGATTTTGCCAAACGATTGGCGAAATCTCTACCTTGCTAAAAGTAGCAAAAAGCTTCTTTTTAAAAGCTCTTCCTTTTGGTGTTGGAAGTATATAGGCAAAAGTAGCAAAGCAACCGTTTTCTTCTAAAACATCATGAATGGAATTTAGCAGCAAATCTTGCTCTTGGGAATTTAACAAAGCCCATGGAATTCCTGAAATAATCAAATCCACACTGTTAATTGATCTTTTTTCTAGCATTTCGGGTAAAAATTCTGCCGATCTTACTTCTATATCAATGTTGTCTATGTTTTGTTTTAATTTATTAGCCATGTGGGGATTGATCTCAACTGCAAAAAAACTCGCATTGTGGTTTTTTTGTTGAAGAATGTATTTAGTAAAACTTCCTGTGCCTGGACCAATTTCTACAATATTATTTGCATGTTGTACGTGAGAAGTGATTAGTTTGCTTAGCTGTTTAGAGCTTGCACAAAAAGCTCCGGTTTGTTTTGGATTTTTAAAATATTGATATAAAAACATAAATGAATTACCTAAAATATTTTATTTTATTAAATTTTAAAATATTATTGTAAATTTATGAAAACAAAGTTAAAATAAGAGTTTAATTTTTTCTTTAAATTTTAAGGACTTGTATATGCACGGAAAAATAATGGTTTATGTAGATGCTACTGGAAGAGGAACAGTGATCAATCTAGCAAAAACTTTTTTTGAATTTAATAAGCATGCGTGGCATGATAAAAGAAGTATGCCAACGGTTGGTATGTTTGTTGAATTTAGATCCGATGGAAAGCATATTACAGATTTACGACCATCTAAATTCCAAGAATTTGGAGATAATGATTTTATCAAGGAAAGAGATTTTTGGAAAACAGAAAGTGATGATGAGTTAGAGGATTTAAGGCTTACAAGACGTGATGCATATGTGCAAGAACTTTATAGAGAAACTAATTATGATGAGTTAGATAAAATCACCTTAAATTTGACTATTCCACAAGCCATTCAAAGGTATTTTTATAATGAAACCTTGTCTATTAACGCGGTTAAAGATATTGACATCAGTGAGGTGCCATATACTATTGATTTTTTCGCGATGAAACGTTTTTTATACAAGGCTTTGGATACTTTACTTTTTTCAGATAACACTATCAATCAGGCTGATTTTTCTGCGATGAAAAATATCATCGTGCATCTTGAAATGGCTTATAAAGATATGAAAGATAAGCAAAAGCATATCAATATGGAGCGTTTGTATGATGAAGTTTTTTTATCTCATCAGTGCCACTATCAAGCACTTTTAGCTTCTATTGATAATAGAAAAAATCGAAAATTAGCACTTGATCGTCAAATGAGTACTTTGATAACAGACATAAAATCCAAACAGGCTAGATTAGAAACAGAGACTGGAAAAAAGCGTCAGGAATTTGAAGAGTTGATTCAACAAAAAAAACAAAAATTAGTCGAAATAAAAAACGAAGCAGATTATTTTACCAAAAGCGTAGAGAGATTAGAAGCAATGAGAAAATCTTTCTATGAAAAAAATCTTTCTATTTTTAGTAATAGCTTTAATATGGCTAGAGAGAAATTGTTTGATAAAATTAAACAAGGACTTAATATATGTGCAACTAAGCTTGATATAGAAATTTGGAAAAAGTCATTAAAATCAACAAGTATAAAAAATTCATATTTTAAAAATACAACCGAAATTTCATTTTGCACTTTATCATTTGCTGAACTTTATTTAAATAGACTGAATAAACATGCTTTAAATCCAAACGACCAACTCTTGCTTTCTTATGTTAAAAAAGTCAGAAAAGAATGTGAAAAAAGCTTTTTAGTGGTAACATCTAATCCAGATTTGTATGTAAGTATGAAAATTCAAATTTTTGCTATGAATCCTTACTATGTGGTTAAACATGCACCTAAAAAAGTAAATTATCAAGGTTTGATGAAAAATAACGAATTTGATATAGTGTATGTTGATGAAAAGACTATTTGGGCGCCAGTGGCTGATGTTATTTTAGAAGGAAAATATTTTCTCAAAAAAGAATCTAAGACCAAATTTAAAATTTTATAAAAATCCTTTTTAAACCCTATTTTTAAGTTTTCTTAGATATAATTATACTGCCTAAATGGTTCGATATGGTATTAAAGAGGATCCAACACATTAATTATAAGCTGTGATGTGTGATTTACCGTGTTCTGTGACTTCGTTTGAGCTTTGAGAAAAAGCGAGAAGCTGCAGCCTTTAAAAATCACCTAATGGCATACTTTGACTTTTTGAGGGTCAGACACTTATACTCCGGCCATTTGGGTTTTGTAACACTTTTAAGGAAAATAATGAAAATTTTAATATTAGGAAGCGGTGCAAGAGAATATTCCATCGCTTTGGCTCTTCAAAAAACAAATAATAATTTAGAATTTTACTTTGCTCCAGGAAATGGTGCTACCGCTAAAATAGGAACTAATCTTAATATGAAAGATCCTAAAGTGATCACGGCTTATGCAAAGGCATCTGAGATTGACTTGTGTATAGTTGGGAGCGAAAATTTTTTAGCAGAAGGTATAGTGGATCTTTTTAAAGAAAATAATATTGCTATTTTTGGACCTACTAAAGCAGCTGCTATGCTTGAAGCGTCAAAATCTTACATGAAAAGTTTTCTTAAAAAATACAAAATTAAAACAGCCAAATTTTTAAATACAACTGACTATGAAAAAGCTAAAAAATTTATTATGACTTTAACTCCACCTATTGTGGTGAAAGCTGATGGTTTATGTGCAGGCAAAGGAGTGATCATTGCTCAAAGCCATGAAGAGGCTTTAGAGGCTACTAAAAATATGCTGAGTGGTGAAAGCTTTGGTGATGCTGGAAAAATTGTTGTTATAGAAGAATACCTTAACGGCTTTGAATTAAGTGTGTTTGCGGTTTGTGATGGAAGTGATTTCGTTTTATTGCCAGCTGCTCAAGATCATAAAAGATTATTAGATAACGATAAGGGACCAAATACCGGTGGTATGGGTGCATATGCTCCAAGTACTTTAGCAAGTGAAAATTTACTAGAGCAGGTAAAAAAAGATATTGTTGCACCAACGTTAAAAGGCATGAAAGAAGAAGGTGCTGAGTTTGTAGGGGTGTTGTTTATAGGATTGATGGTGGTAAACAACAAGCCTTATGTTTTGGAGTATAATGTACGTTTTGGTGATCCTGAGTGTGAAGTTTTGATGCCTTTAATCGAAAATCCTTTAGATCTGTTTTTAGCCTGTGTTAATAAAAATTTAGCTAATACTACTATAAAAATTAAAAATGAATTTGCCGTGGGCGTAGTGTGTGCGAGCAAAAATTATCCTTACAAAGACTCCCCAAAAGCATTGATTGAAATAGGAGATATCCCGCAAAATTCTCATATTTCTTACGCAGGCGTAAGTTTAGAAGATGATAAACTATATGCTAGTGGTGGACGCGTATTGGTTTGCGTGGGAACTGGAAAAAACATAGAAGAAGCTCAAAAAAATGCGTATGCGCTTTGTGAGAATGTACAATTCAAGGGAAAACAATATAGAAAAGATATTGCTTTTCAGGTTCTTAAATGAGTACTAATCAAGAATTATTCGACAAATTAGAAAAAGAAGAATTAAAAATAGCAAGTTTTAAAAAAAGATTTCTTGCTTATATTGTGGATAGTTTTGTAATACTTGCGATTGTTGCAGTCATTTTGCTTGATAAATTTAATTCCGCTCAAACATATGAAGAAATTCATAACCTTTTAATGCGTTTTGCGAGTGGAATTTTGATCTTGCAATTTACATACCATGTGCTTTTTACTTATTTATATGGCGCTACTTTAGGGAAAATGCTTTTAAAGATTATGGTGATTGATCAAGAATTGCTAGATAAGCCTAGTTTTACCCAAAGCGCTTTAAGAGCAGGTGTAAGGCAAATCAGTGATATGCTATATGGATTGGGATTTGCTTGGGCTTTAAGTAATGTCGTTTTAAAAACTTGGCATGATTATGCGGCTAAAACTGTGGTGATTGATCTTGCGTAAAATATTACTATCCTTAGCTTGCATAGGAAGCTTGTATGCTTCTAAAGTAGATATTTATGCTTTGGATGTTGTAAAAAAAAATGATACCATCGAAGCAAAAAATAACGTAGTTGTGGTTTCTGATTTGTATTTGATTACTGCTAATGAAGCTAAATTTAATGAAAAAACAAAAGATTTAGAATTATTTGGTGATGTAAATATTTTACGAGGACAAAAAGAAAGAACCAATTCTACATATACTAAAATTAATCTCAAAGACAATACAACGGCATTTAAAAATTTATTTTTTTCTAACAATGATTTAGAAGTTTGGATGCAATGTCATCAAGCCAATTTTGATGAAAAATTTGTGATTACTAAAAAATCGGTTGTCTCAAGTTGTAATGTTGAAAATCCTGACTGGGAAATTCGTTTTGATGAAGGTAAACTTAATAAAGAAAGTAATTTTTTACACTTGTATAATGCAAGATTGTATGTAAAAAATACACCTGTGATGTATTTGCCGTATTTTGGATTTAGTGTGGACACCAAAAGAAAGAGTGGTTTATTGATCCCTCAAGTGATTTTAAAACAAAGTGAAGGGTTATATTATAACCAACCTATTTATTATGTTATTGATGACAATGCAGATATACAGCTTGAACCTCAAATTAGAACAAAAAGAGGATATGGTTTGTATTCAACTTTAAGATTTATTGATACGCCATATTCTCAAGGTGAAATCAGTGGTGGTATTTTTGGAGAAAAATCAAGCTACAAAAGAAAAGAAAATTTAAAAAACAAAGAACATTATGGTATAGAAGTCAAATACTCCAGCGAGGCACTGTTTAAAAGTCTTTTAAGTGATGAATTTCAAGAAGGCTTATGGGTTGATGCAACATATTTAAATGATGTGGATTATACCAACTTAAGTTCTAGTGCAAAAACAGAAGCTTCTTTGGTGACTTCAAAAATAAATTATTTTTTATCTGATGATGATAATTATTATGGTGCTTATGCAAAGTACTATATAGATACTTCTAAAATCAGCAACAAGGATACCTTGCAAGAATACCCTTCTTTTCAGTATCATAGATATTTAAATGGCTTTTTTGATAATTATATACAATATAGTCTTGATGCTTCTTTTCATAGATATTATAGGCAAACAGGTATTTATGCTAAAACTTTAGACTTTGATCTACCTTTGGTTTATCATACAAGTCTTTTTGATGATTTTTTAAATTTTACTTTTACAGAAAGAATTTATGCGAATTTTGTGGATTATTCCAATACTAATTTAAAAAATCAAGAGCATTTGTTTCGTAATTCACATAATTTTTCTTTATACACAGATCTTTCTAAGCCTTATGAAAATTTTTATCATACTTTGTATTTAGGGGCTAATTATTATATACCTGGAGCAAAATCAGGAGAAATCACAGAAGATTTTATAGACATTAAAAACGATCCAGAGCAATTAAATTTTTCTATGTTTCAGTATTTTTACAGCACTTTAGGTAAGAAAAAACTTTATCATAGTTTGAAGGCAAAGTACTATACCAAACAGGGAAGTTTTGGCGGATTTGATAATGCTGTAGAATATTTTTATAATGATTATATTAGTTTTAGAAATGAAGCAGAGTATTCAGGCATAGATAATCGTTTTGACAAAGTTTTTAGCGAGGCATTGTTTGATTATGGGGAGTGGAAATTTAGCCTTAATCATGCATATAGGATCTATGAAAAAGAAAAATATAACTTTTTAGGTACAAAAGCACAATACCACATTAATGCAAATTATCAAATTTTTGGCGGTTTATGGTTTGACTTAGGAAAAGATCCTGAAAAATGGGAAGTAGGTTATACGTATCAAAGAAAATGTTGGAATTATTCTTTAATGTACCGTCAAGATATATCTCCTAAACTTACAAGTGGAGGGATCAGCGCTAAAGATCAAAGCGGTGTGTATTTTATGTTTAATTTTTATCCATTGGGTGGAGTGTCTTATGACTTCTCGCTTCAAGAAAACGAAAGGTCGATATGATATTTTTTGAAGATGAAAAAGATGCATTTGAAAAATTATATGATTTATTACCTACTAATAAATTAAAAGATTATATCATCATCACTCCATCTTTAAAATCTATAGTTTTTGTTAATATGCTTGCGCAAAAACTAGAAATCCCATATAATTTTTTATTTACAGAGCAAATTAAAGCTCCTAATAATAACGAATGCCAAATCGCAATGATTAGCGAAACCAAAGAGCTAGTATACAACGAGGCTTTAGTAAAAGCTTTTGATATAAGTTTAGATTATATCTATGGCGAAGCAAATAGAACTTATGAAGAAAAAATTTTAAAAAATGTTTATCGTTATAGAAAAGGTAATCTTTTAAAAGATCTCAAAGGTAAAAATATCTTAATGTTGCACGAAGGTTGTGAAAGTGGTATTACCGCATCTTCTTGCATAAAAAGTTTGTTGAAAGAAGAAGTAAATAGCATTATTTACGCTACAGCTTTAATGCCAAGTGATGTTTATGATTATATCAGTGTTTTTGTAGATGAGGTTTATTGTGTGCAAAAGATTGATCATTTTATAGATATTGAGTTTTATTTTAAAAATAAAACAATTTTGCAAAGTCATGAAATTTTAGATATCTTAGAAGAGAGCAAATATTATCTTCCGTTAAAAAGATAAATTTATATCTGGACAATTTATTGTTTAGATATAAATTTATAGGCAAAATAAAAACAGGCTTTTTAAGTTTTAGTGTTTAAAATTTAAAAAGCTTATTTGGTTTTGCCTATGATAAAAACATTACAAAGGAAAAATCATGCGACATGAAATCAACATAAACAACCATCTTGAGATATTTGATACAGATAAAGTAGCAAAACAAGCAGCGGGTGCTGTATTGATGCAAGAAAAAGACGCTGTGGTTTTAGCAACTGTGGCTAGAGAAGATAAAATGGTAGAAGAGGACTTTCTACCTCTTACAGTTCAATATATCGAAAAAGCTTATGCAGCGGGTAAGATTCCAGGTGGTTATGTTAAAAGAGAAACTAAACCTGGAGACAATGAAACACTAAGTGCGAGAATTATAGATAGAAGTTTAAGACCGCTTTTTCCAAAAGGCTATGCATATCCAACCCAAATTGTTGTTATGGTGCTATCTGCTGATCCTGAAGTGGATTTGCAAGTGATGAGTTTAAATGCTGCAAGTGTTGCTTTGTATTTAAGTGATATTCCCATTAAAGCTCCTGTTTGTGGCGTAAGAATAGGTCGTATTGATAATGAATTTGTTTTAAATCCAAGCAATAGTGAGCTAAAAAATAGCACTTTAGATCTTTACGTAGCGGGTGTTAAAGATGAACTTTTGATGATAGAGATGAGAGCTTTAGCAAATAAACAAGATAATAACCATTGTATGAATGAGTTAAGCGAAGATGATACCTTAAAGGCTTTAGAATTTGCAGGCAATGCGATTTTACGTGGGTCAAATGAATATGAGAAGACTTTTGCTGCTTATAGAAAAAATTCTATGCTCGAATTTAAAGTAGAAAGCGATAATGCGCAAATTATAGAATATATTAAAAATTCATACATGGCTAAATTGAAAATAGCTATCAATCAAATGGCAAAAAGTGAAAGAGCAAGTGAAATTTTACAAATAGCCAAAGAAATTGAAAACGAAACGATCGCAACTGAAAATGAATGGAAGCTAGAAGACATAGAAAAAGCCTTGCTTGTATGCAAAAGAGAATTAATCCGAAGTCAAATCATCTATGAAAATAAAAGAGCAGATGGTAGAGGCTTAAAAGATGTTAGAAAGATAGATATAGAAACAAATATCTTGCCAAGTGCACACGGTTCTTGTCTTTTTACTAGAGGGCAAACTCAAGCTTTAGTGGTTGCAACTTTAGGAAGTGATAATGATGCTCAAATGTCAGACTTGCTAACTGAAAAAAATCCAATTTGCGAAAAATTCATGGTTAATTATAACTTCCCAGGTTTTTCTGTGGGTGAAGCTAGTCCTATAAAAGCTCCAGGTAGAAGAGAGCTTGGGCATGGAAATTTAGCAAAAAGAGCATTACATCCTAGCGTGGATACTGAATACGCACATACAATTCGCTTGGTATCTGAAATTTTAGAAAGCAACGGTTCTAGTTCAATGGCTACTGTTTGTGGCGGTGCTTTAGCATTAAGAGCTGCAGGAGTTGAAAGTAAAAAATTAGTTGCAGGCGTAGCGATGGGTCTTGTTTTTGAAGATGATAAGTATGCGATTTTGACAGATATTATGGGTCTTGAAGATCACGATGGAGATATGGATTTTAAAGTTGCAGGAAGTTGTGATGGGATTACGGCTTTACAAATGGATATAAAACTTGGCGGCATAGATCAACAGGTATTAAAAGAAGCATTGTATCAAGCAAAAGAAGCTAGAGGACATATCTTAAACTTAATGGAAGAAGCAAATCAAAATATTGTTGTCAATGAGGCAATTTTGCCAAAAGTTGAAATTTTTAACGTAGACCCAAATAAAATTCCTGATATTATCGGACAAGGTGGTAAAACTATCAAAGAAATCATCGAAAAATTCGAAGTAAACATTGACTTAGATAGAGAAAAAGGCGAAGTTAAAATCGCAGGTATTAGCCATGAGTTAATCCAACAAAGCAAAGAATATATTTTAAATTTGCTCCAATCAAAAAATTTCAATAAAAAACGCGACAAAAAAGAAATGCCTAAGTTTGAAATAGGTGAAGAATTCTTAGGAAAAGTTCAAAAGGTTGTAGATTTTGGAGTTTTTGTAGAGCTTAAAGAAGGTGTAGATGGCTTGCTACACAACTCAAAAATCAAAGAAAAACTAGAAGTGGGAGTTGAAGTTAAGGTTAAGGTTTTAGAGATTAAAAACGGCAAAGTTTCTTTAGATCTTGCATGATTTTTTAAGCATATTATAAAATATGCTTAAAATTTTACTTTTGGTCTTGACAAAAAATTATTCTTTTGGCATAATTTCATTTTTTTGAATGTCTCGTTAGCTCAGCCGGTAGAGCATCTCCCTTTTAAGGAGGGGGCCGTTGGTTCGAATCCAACACGGGACACCACTAAATCTTTAATGGTCGCTTAGCTCAGTTGGTAGAGCGCCACCCTTACAAGGTGGATGTCATAAGTTCGAGTCTTATAGTGACCACCATTCTTTTATTGTTTTAGGTGCGGCGGTAGTTCAGCTGGTTAGAATATCGGCCTGTCACGCCGGAGGTCGCGGGTTCGAGCCCCGTCCGCCGCGCCATTGTCTCGTTAGCTCAGCCGGTAGAGCATCTCCCTTTTAAGGAGGGGGCCGTTGGTTCGAATCCAACACGGGACACCACTAAATCTTTAATGGTCGCTTAGCTCAGTTGGTAGAGCGCCACCCTTACAAGGTGGATGTCATAAGTTCGAGTCTTATAGTGACCACCATTCTTTTATTGTTTTAGGTGCGGCGGTAGTTCAGCTGGTTAGAATATCGGCCTGTCACGCCGGAGGTCGCGGGTTCGAGCCCCGTCCGCCGCGCCATTGTCTCGTTAGCTCAGCCGGTAGAGCATCTCCCTTTTAAGGAGGGGGCCGTTGGTTCGAATCCAACACGGGACACCACTAATGACCCTTTCGTCTAGTGGCTCAGGACGTCACTCTCTCTGTGTGATAACAGAGGTTCAAATCCTCTAGGGGTCGCCATATAATCCAATATTATTTTTATTTGATTCACTTTTAAATTCTTTTTTGTTTTATAATGTTTATTATTATATATCTATATTTAAAATCAATTATTTTTTACCCCTTAAGCTTAAATTCATAAATATAATATTAATATTCAAATTTGTTTGTTAATTAGTTGTTGTAATTATTATTACATTTTGCATTAAAATAAATCATTAATAATATTTATTAAATATTCTTGAAAGATCTTTTGAATGAATAAAAAAATTTCCAAAGACCACTCTATAAAGGAGAGTTGCAAGGGTTTATTAAGAACATCATTGGTTGCATTTACTTTGCTAAATTCTTTAAACGCAGCCACCCATGCAGAGTATGATAAGACATCTAATGCTTATATTATTAAAGAACATAGTTTTTCTAATCATGATGTATATGATTATCAAGAAAACACATATAAATTCTTAAATGGTAAAAACTTCTATGGTCAAATGAGTGATGGCAAAGATATTTCTAATATCACTTTGATCTATGATAACCCTAAAGACAATATTCATGATACCCAAAATAAAGCAAGAGAACTTGCTTTTAAGCAAGATATGCTTACTCCAAATATCAAAGAAGGTATGTTTGTTATCAATGGGCTTCATAATACCAGTTTTTATAGTGCTACTGTCCATCAAACTAGCTACATACCTTTCTTAGTTTCTGCTTATGTCTTTAATGCAAAAGCTAATGATAATACCTTGGTATTAAAATCAGGAGAATTATCTTCAGTGTATTATCTAAAACCAACCGATAAAGAGGTGGCTAGCCCTAAAGCTAGTGGCTTGGATAATAAATATAATTTTTTAATCACTCCAGCTATAGCAAGAAAAGGCGAAGCAAGCCATAACACCTTAAATTTCTTAAAAGATGCCTATGTAAATATGGGTGTTGAAAACACTTACACCTTGCCTTTAAATGGTGCTCCATATATCTTAGGTGCATTTGGTGTAGATGCAAATACGCATAATAATAGTGTGATTTTAAATAAGGGTGCAAAGATAGATTTTCATTCTACGCCATATAGAAAAAGCAAGATTGGCGGGTTGAGTTTTGATGAAAGAGCCACTCATATTGCAGGAGCTATTGCTTATAATGCTAATGCTAAAAATAATAAAGTCGTCATAGATGGTGCTTCTTTGTTGGTGCATGGACTGATTGATTCTTATTCTACGTTGTCGTGGACTCATTTGGGTGGAGCCTTTGTAAATGTAAACAATAGCCAAGCTTATGAAGTAAGCAATAATTCTTTAACTATTGAAGATTTAACTTTGGGTTTAAAGGTAGATACCAAAGGCACTCCATTTATTTATAATGCTATTTTAGTAGGTGACATTTTTGGTGGTAAAATTGTACAAGGTAATGCTTATAAAAATACTATAGATATAAAAGGTTTGCAAACTTTAGCTTCTTTAAGTACCAATGTAGAAGTTAAAGCCTTGTTTGATTTTTATGCAGGCGTGACTAATGATGGTGTAGCAAACGATAATAGCATTAGCATTAATCTTAAAAAGCCATTAGGCGTTAATTATAATTTTGCAGGTGCAAATGAGTTTAGCTTATATGGTGGTATAGCTACTAAAGGCGCCAGCGGAAATAGCATTAACATTGAAGGTGATTTTATTACATTTTATGAAGATGAAAACCACCAAGATAAAATCCAAATCACAGCAGCAAAAACCCTTAGTTCTAAAGCTAATAACAATAGCATCAACATCAGCCATTCTAATATTGCCATGCCTTTGTATTTATATGGAGTAAGCAAAGCTACTTTGGAGAATAAAGACTATTATGCAAGTAGTGCAAATGCTAATAGTATAGTTTTAGACAATGTAAAATCAGGTAGAAATCTCACAGCTATTATAGAAGCAGATAATTTAGAAAAAAACACTATAAAATATAATATAGTCCAATCTTTATCAAATGCTTCTAATATAGATAAAGGTTCTAAGATCATACTAAGAGCTAATCAAAAAGCTAGTGGTAATATTGTTAATATCAAAGATTATTCAAGTGCAGCTAGTTCTAATGTCTATGTTGTTAATGCTAAAAATGAAAGTGCTAACAATACTTTTATCTTTGATAATTTAGCCCTAGGTACAGCTTCTGATAAAAGAGAAGGTGAAGTAGTAATTAGTGCAGGTATAGCTAAGAACACTCATGATAATTATACTCATATTAATAATTTAAACATAGATGAGTATAAAAACAACTCTACTATCATCATAACAGCTTCTGGTGTATATAGTGAAAAAGATAAAAGCTATGATAATACTTTATATCTAAGTGGTAATACAAATATATCTAAAGGAACTAACATCACACTTTTAGCTGGTAGCTTTTTACAAACTCAAACTCAAGATCAATTTAAACCAAAAAAACTAGCACATCAAAGCAATACTAATAATCATTTAGTATTAAATACAAACATTAAAGCTGATCTTGTAAATAATTTTGATCATTATAGTTTTATCTTAAAAGATCATACTAAGGCTTATTTAAGTGCTAAAGAAGCTATTAATCTTTCTAAAGATAGTTCTATTAATGTATATACAAACAATAATGTAAAAAATAAAAGCTTTATTCTAATGCAAAGTGAAAAAGGCTTTGTAGATGCAAACAATAAACATCTAAATCAAAAAGATTTACAAAGCTTATTAGAAGTTATCGCTAAAAATAATCAAAGCTTGCATAAAAACATTAAAGCAAAAGCTCAAAAAGCTAAATACACTCTAAGTGTAAGCGAAGATGCAAAAAGCATAGTAGTGAATTTAAACTAAAGCATAAGAAAGGATAACTATGAAAACAAATAAACTATCAAATCATATCATACTTTCAAGCATAGTTTCTTCTATGCTTTTTTCTCCTCTTATGGCTTTACCTAGTGGAGGTAAATTTACTCATGGGACTAGCGGGACTATAACTACAAATGGCAATAATATGCAAGTTAGTGGTAATGGGCTAAACTCAGTCATACAATGGGGTGGTGGTTTTAATATAGGTAAGGATCAAAGTGTAAATTTTGGAAATAATAATTTCAAAGGTCAACAAAACTACCTAAACATTGCCCATGGTGCTAACAAATCTATGATAGAAGGTGTATTAAATGCAGGTGGTAATAATGTCTTTTTAATCAATCCCAATGGAGTAATCATTACTAAAACAGGAACTATCAATGCTAATCGCTTTGTGGCTTCTACTTCGTCGATGAGTAATGAAAGCATGCAAGATTTTGCCGATGGAAAACTTGCTTATAATACTTTCTCTCCTGTGTTTAAACCAAATGGTGGTAATGTGGTTAATATGGGTGGTGAAATCAATGCTGCTAGCGTTGTCTTGCAAGGCAATAAAGTAATATCTAATGCATATACTGACTATCATAAAAATTTAGGAGAACACTCAAAACAAATTTCAGCTAATGAAATAACCTTACAAGGCAATGAAGTTCATGTTGATGTAAGCTCTATTAATGGTAATCAACTTAGCAAATTAAATATCAAAGGAAGTGATGGCAATAACTTTAAAGGTTCTATGTATTTAAATGCTAGTGGATATTATTACAACCCTAGTTCTTTTAAAGTGTTTGGTAAATATACAAACACAAATAACAACTTTAAAGTATATGATTATGTAGGTATAGGTTCTGATGTAGATTGGTGGCATTTTGCCAAAGGGTGGAATGATGACAAAGAGGGCTTTAGAGAAACAGCTGATAAATATAGACTTACAAGTGATATAGATTTTAAAGCAAGTAGTGGTCAAAACTATGCAAACTACTGTATAGAAGGACTTGGATGTACTAATATGATAGTTGGTTATAAAGATGCTATTTATGATAATTGGGAATTGGTAAAAGATAATGGATTTTCTAATAAAACATTCGATGGACAAGGATTTACTCTAAGCAATATTAGTATAGATACAACTAATATACCATCTATCACTTATGCAGGGATATTTGGTAGTGCAAATAATTCTGTGTTTAAAAATATAAAAGTTGATTACAATCAAAATTCTATCATTTCACACGCAATGCAAACAGGTGGGTTTATTGGATATGCAAGCGGTAGTAGTAAATTTGAAAATATAGAACTTAAGAATATCTCGAAAATTTCAGCCCAAATGGATAATAATCTATATGTAGGTGGATTTGTTGGAAATGTAAATGGAGCAACGTTTGATCAAATTTTACTTGGAACTATAGGCGAGATAAGTGGACTTAGTACTAGTTTTAGATCGCACATAGGTGGTTTTGCAGGAAGTGTAAATAATGGAAAATTTGAAAATATAAGTATTTTTGATATTAAAAAAATTCTTAATGATGAAACTACTAGGGAAACATATACCGGAGGGTTTGCTGGAGAAATTTCTTTTGAAGGTGGACAATTTAATAATATCGATATTAGAGGGATTGAAGAGATTAGAGGAGGGTTTGTTACGGGAGGATTTTCCGGTAATATTTATAAATCTGAAGTGTCGAATATAAATTTAGATATAGGAGATATCAATTCTGTGTTTAATTCTTCGAGTAATACATATGCTGGAGGTTTTGCAGGGAGTATTGATTCTGGTGAAAGCGAATTTAGTAATATTAGTGTAGCAGTTAGAAATATTAAAAGTATTAATGAAGATAGTCAAAGTGTGTTTTATGATGATTCAGAAAATATTGGTAATGCTTATGCAGGAGGATTTGTAGGCTTTGCTAATGGAGGGATTTTTGATAATATCAGCATAAAAGCCAATAAAATAGAAGCTATCAATAATAACAACCTAGAAACTGGTCGTGCTGTCGCAGGAGGATTTGCAGGTAAAATAGAAGGATATAGAAGCGACAAATTAACAATATCAAATATTACTATAAGAAATATTGATACTATCTTGGGTAAATTAGAGCAAGAAAAAAATAGCATAGTAAATGTTGGTGGTTTTGCAGGATGGATCCAAAAAGAAGGTCAAGGAGATCTAAGTAATATAAGTTTGTATAATATTAAAAATATTCAAGCATATGGTAAAGGTGATTTTGCGAATGCGGGAGGTTTTATAGGTCGTGTGGATGGCCGTGGTTTGGGTAGAGATATTAAGTTAAATTTAAAAAATATATATTTATTTTTTGAAAAAAACTCTCAAATATACTCATCTGCAAGTGAAGGAAAAGCAATAAGTGGAAAATTCATCAGCGCTTATGATGATAAAACATCAAAACTGTTTTTTGATGATATTCATGTATATCATCATGAAAGTGATTTTTCTGATGTAGATTCTGATAAAAATTACTGGAAAGATACACAAGTAAATATTCACACATATAACGATGAGAATAAAGAAGAAAAATATAAAGAATTTTTAAATCAAGACAATTCTATCGCAAGACCGATTATAGAACTTCCTAGTAAACCAGAGTTTGTTGAAAGTGAAAAAATAAATTATCCAGATGTTGAAAGTATAAAAAACGAAGAGGCGATTTTAGGTGAAGATGATTTATTTGAGGTTACTATTAAAGAAGAAATCTTGGGAGATCTTATAGAGCAACATTATAAAGTATACATTGATACCTTATTGCAAATGTTGGCAGAGAAAGATTATAAATTAATGACCTTGGAAGAAAAGATCGAATTTATCTCTAAATATTTTCTTAAAGATACGGTTAATAACAAAGAAGAAGCTTTGAAAATCATACAAAGTTTAGATTTTATCGCAGCATACCAAGATAATGGATTAAATCAAGCATCAGAAGATAAATTTGAAAGTGGAATTCGTGATTTTTATATCAAAAATATTAAAGCAAATATGGATAAGGTCTTAGAAAATAAAGATAGAATTAGTTTTGCTTTAAAAAATGATCTAAAAGATGTTGTTTTAAATTCTAACTCGCTTATTGCAGAGTTAGAAGAGATTAAAAAACAATTGCAAGCTTTGGCAGATCAATACAACGAATATGTAAGAAATAACACTCAAATTGATACAAATGTGCTTAGTGAATTACTCTTGAGTATTAATTCATTATCAAAACAGCAAGATGCTATCTTAAGTCAGTTGGGCTTGTCAGATATTAAATCTAAAATAGAATACAAAATAGATAATGGTAGTTTTTTGTTAGTAGGTGATTATGCTCAAACAGCTTATAAACCTATACTAGAAGCAGTAAATATTAATCCTGGAAATTCTTCAAAGCCAGATTTACCTTGGATTGATTTGTTTCCAACTCTACCTGATCGAGTAGATCAGGTAGATTATGTGACTTTTGGCGGAGTGCCATTTGGATTAATGGGAAATGATTTCATAAGAAAAGAACCTGAAATAAACATCATAGGTAAGACCGAAGGCGATGATTATAAAAAAACATGTGTGACAAGCTCAAATTCTAAAGTAATGAATGCTTGTATTAATTGATAATGTTAAATAAGGAATGAAAGATTTATGAAAAAACTCTTACTTAGCACCGTAGCACTTAGTTCTTTAATCTATGCTAATGAAGGAGGCATTAGCATAGCTAAAAATGATATAGAAAAGGTTATAGAACTATCTCCTGATAGAAACCTCCCTCAAAACAAAGCCATCAAAGAAAATCTAAAAACCAAAGAAGATTATGAAAAAAGCCAAGAGGCTAAAAAAGACTTTGAAGAAAAAAAAGAAATTTTAAAAGAAAAACTCAAACAAGAAGATGAAACTAATACCAAAACGCCTCATCAGCCACATCATCAAAACAACTCAAATGCCACATCTAAAAAAGTTATCACTCATTATAAATTTGTCATCGTTAATGAAAACACTAGCTTTGAAAAACTAGGCATTAAAGAAGAAAATCTACAAAACCTTGTAGGTGAATTTAGTATGAGAAAATTTAGCTTGCAAGATTTGCAAGATATATCTAATATCATTGCTTATTATTTTCAAGTCAATGGCTATCCCGCAGCAACTGCTTATGTACCCCAACAAGAATTTGAAGATAATATACAAATTAACATAGCCTTAGGAACACTAGGTAAGTATGTTGTAAAAAATAAAACGACTATAAAAGATCATTTCATAGAAAGTAAGCTTAATGAAAGAATCAAGGGTAAAATCATCTCTACTAAACTCATAGAAGATAGTGTATATAAAGTCAATGAAATGTATGGAGTACAAACCTTAGCAGGTTTACAAGCAGGAGAGAATGTAGGGGAAACTGATGTTGTGATAGAAGTGGTCCCTGATACTAAGGCTAATGTATTATTATATGCGGATAATTATGGTATTAAAAGTGCAGGGGATATAAGAGCTGGTGTTAGTATGGGATTTAATTCTATATTGAATATGGGAGATTATTATAATTTTTACTTACAATCAAGCAATGAAAAACAAATCAACTACGGGGCTAGTTATACTTTCTTTTTAGGAAATTTAAAAATTACTCCAAGTATATCTCAAGGAACTTATTCTTTAGGTGGAGATTATGAGGGTTTAGGTTTTAGTGGTACTTCTAGAAATTTTGGTGTAGACTTTTCTTATCCTGTGTGGATTAATACTAATTCATCTTTGTACTTTACTTCTAGTATTTATCATAAGATACTTAGCGATGTAACTTTGGATCTTTTAACCTTTGATAAACATTCTAATGTAGGGAGTATGGGATTAGAAGGTTTATTTAGAGGCTTTGAAAACAACACCTTAAGTTATAGTGCAAAAGTAAGTATAGGTAAGGTATATGATGATGGTACTACTATATTTGGAAGTACATCTAAAAGTGGATCTAAAGGCTTTGGTTGGTTTAGAAAACTCAATGCTAGTGTGAATAATTATTACAGTATTAATGAATACATCACTCATACATTAAACATCAATTATCAAAAGGTATTAGGAAATTTTGAATTAGATTCTTCTGAGAGTTCCTCTTTAGGTGGAGCTTATGGAGTAAGAGCGTATGATAATGGTGAGGGTGATGGAGATAATACCATAGTGGCTAACTTTGGTATAAGAATTAATCTACCAAATACGAATTTTTATTTCACTCCTTTTTATGATATAGGTTATGCTTGGTATGAAAAAGATTCAGGAGATAGATTAGCAGATGAGCATTTTTTAGATGCAATAGGCTTGCAAATACTTTATAATAAAGCAAATGAGTATTATATAAAATTAGATGCAGCAAGAGCGCTACATCAATACAAATACGATGATGATCATAGAATGAAATTATACTTAAGCGGTGGGATTTATTTTTAATTCACCGCTTTTGTATACCCCCCCCCTTTTTTTTTTCACTTCTTTAACACACTTCACTTCATACACCCTATATCAATACACTTTAATTCTTTTATATTCTTTTATATTCTTTTATATTCTTTTATATTCTTTTATATTCTTTTATATTCTTTTATATTCTTTTATTCTATATTTATAAATTCTCCTTTCTATAAATTTCTTTTTTTATTTTCATTTCTTTTTTCATTTAATAAAACTTTAAGCTTTTGTTGCTATAATTTCATTTCCTTTTC
>NZ_NREN01000010.1:0-69101 GCF_003627915.1 Campylobacter sp. P255 | reverse complement strand
TTCAATCTATCAATGAAATGGGTGAAAGTATTAAAGAACAAACTACAGGTATTACTCAAATTAATGATGCTGTAGCTCAAATTGATAGCGTAACACAAGAAAATCTAAAAATAGCTAAAGATAGTGCAGCTATATCTGATAATGTTAATAAAATAGCTAATGATATCTTAGAAGATGCTAGAAAGAAAAAGTTTTAATTGATTGTTAGCAAGCCAAACCTTTAAGGGTTTGGCTTTTACCCTCTTTATCTCTTTATAATTAATTTCCTAGGTTGTAAAATATATTTGTGTTTTTGGTTTTTTCAAAATTTGATAATAAAAGTAAATAAAAAATAATAAATTTTAAATATATTGATAAAATTTAAATATTATAAATAAAACATTTTAGCCACTTGATATTTTGTCTAGAAAATGAGTATCAATATTCGATACTTATGTTGTATATTTTTATTATATTTGATAAAAAATAAAAAATTTATGAAATCTTTATAATATTTTGTAGTATAATACTTGCCAAGTTTATAAATGAAACTTAAATAAAACCCACAAGGAGAATATTATGGGAACAAGAAAGGAACACGACTTTATTGGTGAGTTAGAAATTTCTGATGAAGTTTATTATGGTGTACAAACCTTTAGAGCATTAGAAAATTTTAGTATGAGCGGTAGAAAATTACAAGATTACCCCTATTTTGTAAAAGCTTTTGCTCAAGTTAAAAAAGCAGCTGCGCTAGCTAACAAAGAAGTTGGAGTTCTTGATGCAGATAAAGCCGATGCTATCGCTAAAGCTTGCAATAGGTTGATTGCTGGTGAATTTTTAGATCAATTTGTAGTTGATATGATTCAAGGTGGTGCTGGAACAAGTACCAATATGAATACAAACGAAGTAATTACCAACATTGCGCTTGAAAGCATGGGACATAAAAAAGGTGAATACCAATACCTTCATCCAAATGACCATACCAACTTAGGACAATCAACTAACGATACTTATCCAAGCTCGATTAAAGTGGCAACTTATGCAAAGTTAAGTGATCTTTTAAAAGCTATGGAAAACTTAAAAGTAGAATTAGAAGCAAAAGCTAAAGAATACAAAGATATCATTAAAATGGGTAGAACAGAGCTTGAAGATGCAGTTCCTACTACTTTAGGAAATACTTTTAACGCATTCGCAAGTTATATTAAAAGCGATATAGCAAAAATCACTGCAGCACGCGAATCTATGACATTTTTAAATCTTGGTGCTACAGCTATAGGCACAGGTATTAACTGCCACCCTGATTATAAATTTGTGGTTGAGAAAAAGTTAAAAGAAATTACCGGGGTTGACTTTAAACCTGCCGAAGATTTCATCGCTGCTACTCAAGATACAGCCGACTTTGTACATGTAAGCGGTGCGTTAAAAACAGCTGCAGTTAGGCTTTCTAAAATAGCAAATGACTTAAGATTAATGAATTCAGGTCCAAGATGTGGTTTGGCTGAGATTAGTCTACCTGCTATGCAACCTGGTAGTTCTATTATGCCAGGAAAAGTAAATCCTGTTATTTGTGAAGCAGTTGGAGAAGCTTGCTATGAAGTGATAGGTAATGATGTTACCATTATGCTTTGCTCTGAAAGAGGCGAATTTGAACTTAATGCCTTTGAACCAGGCATTGCTTATGGCTTATTTAATTCTATTGTATTGCTTGAAAATGCTATGAAAACTTTAGCTGAAAAAGCGATCAAAGGTCTTAAAGCAAATCCTGAAAATTGTAAAAAACTTGTTTTAAACTCTATCGGAATTGTTACTGCATTTAACCCTGTTTTAGGCTATGAAAAATCTGCAAGTATCGCCAAAGAAGCTTTGGAAACTGGCAAAGCCGTTGGAGATATTTGTCTTGAAAGAGGATATTTACCAAAAGAAAAAATCGATGAGATTTTAACCCCTGAAAATATGTTAAATCCTCATATGACTAAAAAAAGAAAAGCTTAATAAACAAAAAAAGGAGATGATCATGGACATTATGGTTATTTTACAACTTATTGTCTTTCTTGGCGCTATCTTTATAGGTATTCGCCTTGGTGGCATAGCAATAGGTTATGCTGGTGGTTTGGGTGTTGTCATTTTAGGACTTGTATTAGGTATGAAACCAGGCAATATCCCTTGGGATGTTATTTTGATTATTGCTGCTGCTATTGCTGCTATTTCAGCAATGCAGCAAGCAGGTGGTTTGGACTATATGGTAAAAGTTACTGAAAGAATTTTACGCAGACATCCAAGATTTATCAACTATCTTGCACCAGCTTGTGGTTGGTTGCTTACTATTTTAGCAGGTACAGGTAATGCTGTATTTTCACTTATGCCTGTTGTTATTGATGTGGCAAAATCACAAAACATCAAACCATCAGCTCCTTTGTCGCTTATGGTGGTAGCTTCGCAAATTGGTATCACAGCTTCTCCTGTTAGTGCTGCCGTTGTTTACATGACAGGTGTATTAGAGCCTCTTGGTTGGAACTATCCTACATTAATTGGAATTTGGATCGTAACCACCTTTATCGCTTGTATGGTGACAGCATTTATCGTAAGCCTCATCACCCCTATGGATCTTAGCAAAGACCCAATATACCAAGAACGTTTAAAAGCAGGTCTTGTAAAAAGCGCTTCTGATGTATTACATAGTGAAGATAAGCCGGGCGCAAAACTTTCAGTTGCAATTTTCCTAATCACAGTATTATGTGTTGTACTTTATGCAACTGCAATTTCAAGCAATATCAAATGGATCGATCCAGTGGTTATACCAAGAGATGCTGCAATTATGAGCTTCTTGCTTTCTGCTGCAACCATAATCACTTTCTTGTGTAAAGTTGATCCGGCTAAAATTTTAGATACAAGTGTATTTAAATCAGGTATGACAGCTTGTGTGTGTGTATTTGGTGTTGCATGGCTTGGAAATACTTTCGTTGCAGGTCATGAAGCAGGCATTAAAGCAGTAGCAGGAGAATGGGTTAAAGAAACTCCGGCCATGCTTGCAGTGGCTTTCTTTTTTGCTAGTATGCTTTTATACTCTCAAGCAGCTACTGCAAAAGCTATTGTGCCTGTTATTGTTGCTGCACTAGGTATTTCAGCTACAAATCCTAGCGATTCTTACATGCTAGTTGCTTGTTTTGCTGCTGTTTCAGCACTTTTTGTACTTCCAACCTACCCTACTTTACTAGGTGCTGTACAAATGGATGATACTGGCACAACAAGAATTGGAAAATTCATTTTCAATCACGCATTCTTTATCCCAGGTGTTTTAGCTATCGCCATAGCTGTTGCATTAGGCTTCCTAGCCGTGGGAATACTTTAAAACTTTAACTTTCCACTACCAAAGTGGAAAGTTTTTATTTATTAACCAATTCTGCAGTAAAATATTTTCCTAATTTTTAAAAAAGTAATATTATGACTAAATTAAATTTAGAAAGAAACAATATTAGAATTTTATTTATAGGTTATATTGTAATAGCCTTACTTGGTACGTTTATTCTTATGCTTCCTATTATGCATACTCAACCTATCACATTTTTAGATGCTTTTTTCACAAGTGCTTCTGCGGTAAGCATGACAGGGCTTATTGTATTAAATACATCATTAGATTTTAGTTTTTACGGCCAAATAGTGATTTTAATACTCATTCAAATTGGTGGCTTGGGTTATATGAGCATAGCTATGGCCTTGTATATTTTAGTAAGAAAAAAGATGAGTTTTGGAGAAAAAAACCTACTAAGAGAATCCTTAATATATCCTCAACCTAACGGCTTAGTAGATTTTTTAAAAAAAGTTTTAATCTTTGTTTTCACCATAGAGTTACTAGGTGCAATGTTGTTGTTTTTAAGATTTAAGCTTGACATGAGCTTAAGCAAAGCATTATGGGCTAGTGTTTTTCACTCTATATCTGCTTTTAATAATGCCGGATTTAGTATATTTGAAACCGGGTTAGTACCCTACCGAGATGATTTTTGGATTAATTTTATCATCACTTCTTTGATTATTATTGGTGGTTTGGGTTATTTTGTTTTACTAGAATTATATTTTTTTTCCAAAAAACGCTTTGCTAATTTAAGTCTACACACCAAACTTGTCTTAAGCTCTAGTGTTATTTTGATTATTTTCGCAAGCTTAGTGGTGTTTTTATTTGAATACCACAATCCCAAAAGCATAGGCGAGCTTTCATTGTTTGATAAAATTATGAGTGCATATTTTACTGCAGTAAATTACCGTACAGCTGGTTTTAACACACTTGATTTTAGCACCTTTAAAGATGCAAGTTTATTTTTTGGTTCTTTGTTTATGATTATAGGAGGTGCACCCGGTGGAACCGCAGGAGGTATTAAGGTCACAACCATTGCTATTTTGCTAATTTATGCTTATTGGAGTATCAAAGATGGCGTTGTAAGAGTTTTTAACTTTGAAATACCTAGCAAAACGATCAACAAAGCTTTTGTTATAACTGTAAGCTCTATTGTCTATATCATCACATGTGTTTTAATTTTATCATTTATAGAAGATGATAAACATTTCTTGCATTTACTTTTTGAAACAAGTTCAGCGTTTGCCACAGTAGGTGTTTCAGTTGGCGATAGTGGAACTTTATCTTTAAGTGCAAATTTTAACCCATTTAGCAAACTTATAATCATTTTACTTATGTTAAGCGGTAGAGTTGGGGTGTTGGCGTTTTTATTTAGTATATTTTTCAAGGAAAAAGAAAAATACTTAAATTACCCAAAAGGAAAAATTATATTATGAAAAAAGAAATTTATGGCATCATAGGGCTTGGTAGATTTGGATCTGTTTTAGCAAACGAGCTGATTTGTCAAGGAAAAAAGGTTATTGTATCTGATATCAACGAAGAAGCAGTCAAAGAACTTCAAGATCAAGCAGATTTTGCTTATATTTTAGATTCTACCCATGCTATCGCACTAAAGGAAGCAGGTTATGCAAATGCTGATGTTGTTATCTTAAGCATAGGCGAAGATCTAGAATCTAGCATACTCACCTTTATGGCTTTAAAAGAAATTGGCGTAAAAAATATCATTGCTAAAGCAAACACCCCTACACATGGACAAATATTATCTAAGCTTGGAGTCAATAAAGTCATCTATCCTGAAAAAGAATCTGCTAAACGCTTGGCTAGAATTCTCATTGCAAATCCTAATTTTGAAATCATTGATCTTTCTGCTAACACCATTAAAGTGGCAAAACTCCTAGTGGATGAAAACTTAGCTGGAAAAAATTTACACACTATAGCAAAAAATTTAAAAGTCATAGCCCACAAACAGCATGAAACATGGAGTATAATGCCAAATTTGGATAATAAAGCTTATATCAATGATATCATCATGTTACTTGGAACTCAAGAAGATTTTAAACAATATGAGTATTGATGGTGTCAAGGGGGAGACTTGAACTCCCGACCTCCGGCTTATGAGACCAGCGCTCTAGCCAGCTGAGCTACCCTGACATAAAAAAGAAGTTAAAATTATACTTTTATTTTTCTTAACATTTTATAAAATCAATATTTTCTGCATTTTTATACATTTTTTAAGTTTTTTGTGTTAAAAATACAAAACTACAAGCAAAAAGGATTTTAATGCATATTCATTCAAATCATAGTAGTACTTTTTACATACCTAATTATCAAAACAAGCATAAAGAAGAAATTAAACAAGATAATACTGAAAACGAAAACTCACAAACTATACAAGATAACAAAAACAATCAAGAAAAAGATGAAAAAACACAAAAAGTCAATGGTAAAGATCTAAGCAATGAAGAAGTAAAACAAGTAAGAGAACTTGAAAAAATAGACCGCGAAGTTAGAGCACATGAAGCAGCACATCAAGCTGCAGGTGGAGCTTTAGCAGGCGCTGCAAGCTTTGGTTATACAAGAGGACCTGATAATAAAATGTATGCGATAGAAGGGGAAGTTCCTATAAGAATGCAAAAAGGCAACACCCCTGAAGAGACTATCGCAAATGCTATGCAAGTAGTTGCTGCTGCGATGGCGCCAGCTGATCCTAGTCCGCAAGATTACAAAGTAGCAGCCAATGCTATGCAAATGCAAAATGAAGCCCGCTTAGAACAATCTAAAATAAAAGCAGAAGAACTAAAAGCACAAAATGAAGAAAATAAAAACAACCAAGAAAACAATGCTAATTCAAAAGCCATAAAATCATATACTCAAAATATTTCACAAGATTACATAGGAAGTCAGTATAATAAAAGCGCATAATGGCAGAGAGGAAGGGATTCGAACCCTCGGTGAGTTGCCCCACACACGCGTTCCAGGCGTGCTCCTTCGACCGCTCGGACACCTCTCTAAAAAAGAAAATTATAGCTTATTTTTTTAAATTTACACTAAAGGAACCCGATGAAGCATTTATATTTTTGCTTTTTAGTGGCATTTTTCTTCACTGCTTGTTCTAACCACGCTAACACTAATCTTAATTTTGAAAAAGCTTTCATTCATCAACAGTGCAACAAAAACACCCTCGCCTTAAAGAACGCCGATAAAGACAGTATTTACAACGGATTAAATCTAGCCTCTTTAGCAAGGGTTTGCAAAGACTATGTTCAAAGTAATGCGTTTTTTGATAAAGCAGAAAAGGCTTATAAATTTGATGTAGATTTGCAAAATGACATTCAAAAAGTTTCAAGAAATTTAAGCGAGCTTTTATTAAATGATACGATTTATGATTATCAAGGTTATTTTTATGAAAGAGTTATGCTCAATACTTATAAAGGTTTAAACTATATGAGTTTAGGGGATTTTCAAAACGCAAGAGTTGAATTTAATAGAGCCTTGTATCGACAAGATAGACTAAAAGAGCATTTTTACTCATATATACAAAAAGCTCAAGAAGACTACAAAAAAGAAATTCAAAAAGACAAAAAACTATATGCAAGTTTTTATCAAAATTTAAACCCCATCTACAAACAATACGATAATCTACTTAGCAATTTTAATGCTAGTAAAAACTACATCAATACCTACACAACCTATATAAGTGCTTTATTTTTCTTTTTTGATCAAGACTATTTAAAAGCTTATGATTTGTTAAAAGAAGTCGCACTAAGCCAAACGAACAACCAAGAACTACAAAAGCAATTTCAGCTATTTGAAACCTTTACCCATATTCAACCAAACACAAATAAACAAAAATACATTTTTATCGTTTATGAAAATGGACTAAGCTCCACTAAAGAAGAATTCAATCTTGTATTGCCTTTTGTATTCAATGATAATCTTGCTAATATCAGCATAGCCTTTGCCTATCTTAAAGCAAGAAATTCCTCTTATCCTTTTTTACAAAGCCAAGATCAAAAAACGCACAATTTGATTTATTTTGATGATATTATTGTAAGTGAGTTTAAAACTCTTTTACCTTCTATAGTATTAAAAACTTTGGTTTCAAGCGCTCTTAAAACTTCAATCAATCTAACCATAGCCAATAATGATTCAAGTGGATTTTTATCATTGATTAGCACAGTTAGCACAACACTAACAAATAAAGCTGATCTTAGAATGTGGCAAGCTTTACCAAAAAGTGCTAGTATTTTAATGCTAAAAAACGAAGGCTTGGTACAAATTTATGATGATCATCAAAAATTAATCTTTGATGATAAGCTAGAAAAAGATAAAAACTATATCTTACTAGTAAGATCTTTCATGCCTCATTCTAATGTTATTTATAAGATTAAAGAAAAATAAGGAGATAAAATGAAAAAAAGCCTACTTTTTACTTTTTTTGCCATTTTTATTTTTAGCGCTTGTTCTTCTCAACCTAAATACACTGATGGCAAAGCTTCGCAAAAAGTGCAAGGTAATGCACTTACCTTGGGACTAGATAGAGAAGACTTTGAAAACACAGCTAAGGCAATGATAGAAAGTATGTTAAATGATCCTGCATTTGCAAATTTAAATGCTCAAAACAAAAAAGTACTTGCCATAAGTCGCATTATCAACGATACCCCACAAAGAATAGACACTGATAAACTCACCGCAAAAATCACAATAGCACTAAGAAAATCAGGTAAATTTATACTCACTACCGCAGTAGCTGCAGGTGGGGCTAAAGATAATCTAACACACGAAATAAGAAATTTAAGAGAAAATGATGAATTTAATCAAAATACCATTGCTTCCAAAGGCACCATCTTAGCACCTAACTTCTCACTCTCTGGAAAGATTAGACAAGATAGTGTAAAGCTTTACAATGGCAAAATTCAAAGTGAATATTTCTTTCATCTCATTCTTACTGATTTAACAAGCGGCTTAGCGCTTTGGGAAGATGAAAAAACAATCGACAAGACTGGTACAAGCAAGAGCGTCACATGGTAAAAAAAATCTTTTTACTTTTTTTAACTCTTGTGTGCATGTCTCATGCACATAGCGCCCTTAATAAAGAAAGCTATGGGGAAGGCTTTGGTGCCACAAGAAGCGAAGCGATTAAAAACGCTATCAACGAAGCTTTGGGTAAAACAGAAGGATTAAGGCAAGTTAAACTTAAAAAATTTGAATTTAAATTTAACGGTAATTTTAACATAGGCTATGATGAGGAGATTGATCTAATTAGCAATGGAGTTTTTAATAGTTATGATATCCAATCTCTTACCCAAACAAGCCAAAATGAATTCCGCGCAAAAGTAGTAATTTACAACAAACTCTACAATGATAAAAGCACTGAAGATAGATGTTCTTTAGTTATTGTAAATCAAGTAAAAGATGAGCTTTCTGCTAAATTTGAACAAGAATTGCTAAGTGTTTTATTTCAAAGTAAAAAATTTAAAATTCTAGATAGAGCAGATACAGGCTTTCATCTTCAAAAAAAATCATTGCTAATTGCTAATAATACTAGCGATGAAGATCTTATTAAGCTTTTTAAAACATCAGGTGCAGACTATTTACTCATCTTACAGCCCAAACTACAAGAACTCCAAGATGAAAGCACTGTGCAAAATTACAACATTAGCATTAATTATCGCTTGATAAGTTTTTCAACAGCACAAATTAAAGCTTCTAATACTTTGGAATTTAAAATGGTTTCTACAAGCACTCCAAGCAAACAAAAAGCACTACGTGGGATAGCAACAAAAATCACAGATGATATATTTAAATACTCTCAAAATCCTATGTATGCAAAATCTACAGAAAACATTCAAGAAAATTCTACAAGTGATGAAAATTTTAACGACGAAAAAGTGGTAGAATTAGGCTTATAAAATGTAAAAGCTTGAGATATTAATGCAAAATTTTAGGATGTATAAATAGGAGATGATTCTAACGAATTTCATAAAAAAGTTATATGTCCTAAATCAAAGGATGACTAAACATACAAATGGTGATTATATTTTAAATATTACTTGTAGAAATGGAAATTTTTCCGCTTATATGTGTAAAAAATATAACACCAATGTTTATGCTTTTGACTATAGCGATCAATAATAAAACTAGCAAAGATGAAAAATTTTTACATAGAATTCATTTTTCAAACCATAAACGCTAGTGGTAAAATAGCTTCATAATAGATGTATTTTTAAATGAAGAATTTCCTGAAATTATAATTGTCCAAGCAAGGAAAATTAGTTTTTAGCTTGCAAAAACTCACATCTTTTGCAAAGTTCTGCTTTTAAAACTCCTTGTTTAAATCCTTCTTTTAGCTGTGTGTACAAAGGAGATTTCAAAAGCTCATTAAAATCATCTTCAAAACAATTGCCAAGCTTCATATCTGCTTGAGTATCTAAACAACAAGGCACCAAACTCCCATCGCTTAATATGGCGATTTGACCATTTAAAGCATGACAAATACCTTCATGACGTATGACTTTATCTTTCAAAGAAGGCCATTTAAAAAGCTTAGCTTGGTGTAAGATAATGTGCCTTTCTAAACGATTTTTTACTTTTTGTCTTTGAATGAAAACCTGAAAAGTCGACTCTAAAAAATGATAAATTTTTTCATTTTCTAAAGGCGGGTTAAAATCATGATCTAAATTCCAAAGTCTTAAATTCACAAAAGAATCTAATCTTTTCTCCAAGTGCAAAAAAATCAAACGCAAAATAGGCTTAAAATATTCCTTTATATCTACTCTACTTTGCGCTAAAAAAGCTCCTAAGGAAATATTGATTTGCCTAATATTTTTTGAATTTAAAAGCAAGGTAATTTTTTCCTCATCTAGATAAAACCCGCTCGTAGTTAGCTCAATACACATATCATATTTTAATGCAAGCTCTAAATACTCTTTTAAATTTGTCACCCTTAAAGGATCTCCTAATACATGAAAAGTAAAAAGCTTGGAGCGATGATGTACGCTTTTACAAATTTTTTCAAAATTTTCTAAACTCATGAGTTTACGCTGTGCTTTTTGACTAGGACAAAAATCGCATTTTAATCCACAAATATCGCTTAGTTCTATATAGATTTTTTCAAACTGCATCGACACTCTTTTTATAAATTTCAAAAGCTTTTACAGCAAGCTTTGAAAGCGTTAGCTGCTCTAACTCTTTATCTAAAACCGCCTTAAAGCCCTGATCTTTAAATTGATCATCTTTTAAAAAATACACTCTAGCATTAATTTTGTATTTTGTATAAGTATGTTTAAACTCGCCTAAATAACTTGCATTTTTTTCACCCTTGTATGTTAGAAAATTATACAAGTTAAAATATAATTTTTCTTTACTTTGCTCTAATAAAAAATATTGGTTTTTTTGAACTATTAAAATATCTAAAGTGATGTTTTGGTATTGAATTTTTTTGCTTGTATGGAATTTTTCATACTCATTTTTTCCGCTACAAAACTCCTCTAAAGGACAAAGTTTACACTTTGCATTTTTAGGCAAACACAGCAAAGCGCCTATATCTAGTAAAGCTTGATTATGTTCAAATGGATTTTTATGGTTTAACAACTCTTTTGCTTTTTGCATTAAAAGTTTAGAGTTTGGATTTTGCAAGCTATAAAATCTACTCAAAACTCTTTTGATGTTTGCATCTACAAAAGCTTGAGCTTGCAAAAACCCAAAACAAGCTATAGCGCCTGCTGTATACTCTCCAATACCAGGAAGAGTTTGTAACTTTTCAACATCTGCTGGTAGTTTTGCACCCCATTTTTGCATACAAATTTTTGCACATTGATATAAATTTCTAGCTCTAGTGTAGTAGCCAAGTCCTTGCCAAGCTTTCAAAACCTCATCTTCACTAGATAATGCAAGAATTTTTAAAGAAGGAAATTGAGCTAAAAATTGAAAATAATAATTTTGCAAAACACTTTTCACTTGAGTTTGTTGCAACATAATTTCACTCACATAAACAGCATATGCTATGTCAATATGCTTTAATCTTTCTAAGTCATCTACCTTAGCATACTTTTTATACCGATCATGTAAAATACGCCAAGGCAGATCTTTCCTACCATTTTGATCATACCACTTTAAGATATTTTCGTGAATTTTTTGCATTAAGACTTTCTTTGTTTTTTAAAAATTATACAATCAATTCTTAAAAGCTTTATGTTAAAATTAAAAAAATGTTTTAAAAGGATAAAAGATGAAAAGTTTTTTAAAAGGTTTAGGACTAGGACTGCTTTGCTTGATATTATTTGTTCTAGGAGTAGTTTTTAATACAGAATTTTTAGGTTTAAAAAACCATGATAAACAAAATATAGAATTTTCAAGAAACATCGAAGTATCTAATGAAATTATGCCAAATATCTTTAATGCTACTTTAAATTTTAGTGCAAGTAAAGAACTTAGTGAAAAAACTCTCATTTCTAATGAAGAAAAAAACTACATCGCTCAAACTTTTAAAGAAATCTCAGATCGCATTGCAAAAGAGCATTATTGCAAGGGCGGAAGCTATACTTTAGAGCCAAGCTACAATTACCATCAGGGCAATAAAACTTTAAATGGATATAGATTATATTCTAACTTCACTTGTCAAATTCCACAAAATAAAAGCAAAGACTATGAAAACCTTGTAAAAGATATAGAAAACATTAGCGCTACTAATACACTCATTTCTTTTAACACCAAAGCTTTACAAGCTGGTTTTGATGAAATGATTTTAGAAACAAATAAAGAAAAATTATATGATCTTGCGTTAAAAAAAGCTTTTGAAAAGGCCCAGTATTACTCTAAAAGTTTAGCAAAAACTTGTACGATGAAAAATATACATTTTGACAATGATGGCATTAAATACCGCGGTCCTAATTTATCAGCAAGCGCAGATAGTATTGTGTTGCCTATTGTGCAAAGTGAAAAACAAAGCTTAAAAGCCGATGTGCTTTTTGTTTGTTATTAAATTTCATTTTGGCTTTATTTTGAGGTTTTATAATTTCTCGTCATTAAACAAAGGAGAAATAAATGAAAAAAACCATGAAGTTACTAATTGCTAGTTCGCTAATTGCTTCATTTGCATTTGGCGCTGATTTTTCTAAAAAAAGCAATGAAGAAATTTTAAATCTTGCAAAAAATGTAAGCGCGCAAGATCAAGCCGATCTAGTCATAGAGATGAAAAAAAGAATGAATGAGATGAAATACAAAGATGCAAGAAATTTCCAACAACAATTTAGAACCAACTTGCAAGAAAACCTTTCTAAACTCTCTCCGCAAGAAAGAAGCCAAAGAAAGACTATAGTCCAAGATGACATGCAAAAACTAACTGATACAATGAGTGGAAAAGAAATAAGGGAATTAAACCTACATCACCATGGTAAAGGTATGCATGGCTTAACCCACAAAGGACATCATGAACATAAAACACACCATGAAAACTGCATGATGAGATAAAATGGCAGCAAAAATCTTACTTTTAGAAGATGATTTAAGCTTAAATGAAATTATAAGCGATGCTCTAAATGATGAAGGCTTCAAAGTCTCTTGTGTATATGATGCACAAGAGGCACTTGATAAAGCTTATGAAGAAAATTTCGATCTTTGGATTTTTGATGTTAAAGTCCCCAAAGGCAATGGTTTTAAAGTATTAAAAGAACTTAGAGAAAGCTCTAAAAACACCCCTGCAATTTTTCTAACCTCTTTATCTATGCTTGATAATGTAAAAGAAGGATTTTCATCAGGTTGTGATGATTATATTAAAAAGCCTTTTGATATCGATGAATTGATTATTCGTGTTAAAAATATCATTAAAAGAAATTTTCATCACCAAAAAGAAGACCTCATCATACTTAATCCTGACAAAAATATCTCTTTTGATCCAATCAATAAAACCCTTTATCAAGATAAAAACATCATCAACCTTACCAACAAAGAAAAAGAACTCTTAGCTTTACTTTTAAAAAAACGCCCTCATTTTGTAAGCTTAGAAAGCATTTTTGAAGCAATTTGGAATTTAGATGAAGAGCCTGTGATCATGAGTCTTAGAGTATATATAAAAAATTTAAGAAAAATTCTCGGTAAAGATCTTATCATCAACCAAAGGAATATCGGATATGCGATTAGGTTAGAAAATGAAAAGTGAAAATTTCAACCATACTATTTTAAAGATTTTAGCACTATATATCATTACAAGTGGTGTATTTTTGACGATTTTTTTTATTACTTTTTACCAAAAGGAAGCCAATTTTATACGGTTAAATCAAATCACCCACTCTTATACTCATTTTAACTATATCTTGCAAAACATCATCGAAGCAAGACATGAAAGAAGCTTTTTAACTTCAGAAGACTTTGCATATCTTTCCAAAAAACTCAACACGCAATTTGCCATCATCGCAGAAGATCAAATCATTTTCAGCAATCTAAGTTTTAACGCTCTAGATATTTTAAAACAATTGAAAAAAAACAATTATATTTACAATCAAAACCAACGATTGTTTATAGATTTTTTAAGAATTCGAAATCTTGACACCTATGTTGATACCAAAAATATCAAAAAACCAAGGCACCATTCTCATTTTTTAAAACATAAGAATATTTACATTATTATCGAAACCAACGATCTTGGATTCAAAAAAGAACAATACTCCAAAGACAATTACAACAACCTAGACACCAAAGACTTTGCTAGTGAACTTTGGAAGTTAAAACTAAAAACCATCTTTTATGCACTTATTTGCATTAGTATACTTGCTGCTATTGCTTATATATTGCTTTCACTAGTGTTTAAAAATATCAAAGAACAATTTCAAGCACTCAATGATTTCATTAAAGACACCACGCATGAAATCAACACACCTTTAAGTGTGATTTTAGCTAGTATTAAAAAATTTGATGATACCCATTTAGATCCCAACAACATCAAAAAACTAAACCACATCAAACTAGCAAGTAAAAACCTTAATCATATTTATCAAAATCTCATCGCCTTGAATTTTTTCATTCAAAAAGAAAATACCAAAGAAGATATCAAACTAAAAGAATTAATCGAACAAAGACTGGAATATTTTGAAAGCTTAATCTCTCAAAAAAATCTAACCATAGAAAAGAAATTACTAGAGCAAAATTTCCACGCCAATAAAGAAGAAATTCAAATTTTATTTGACAATCTCTTAAGCAATGCTATAAAATACACCCATACTCATAAAAAAATTTATATTTCTTTACAACAAAATATGCTTAGTATTAAAGATGAGGGTCAAGGTATGAGCGCTAAAGAAATTACTCAAATTTTTACACGCTATAAACGCTTTAATCAAGACCAAGGAGGTTTTGGTATAGGTTTAAATTTAGTTAAGCAAATTGCAGATAAAAACAACATCAACATAAAAGTAATAAGCAAGGAAAACAAAGGAAGTGAATTTATACTTTCTTGGCAAGGATAAAAATGGAAATTTGTTTAGATCAGATCAAAATCGAACCATCATGGAAAGAATTTCTAAAAGATGAATTCTTAAAACCATATTTTTTAGAAATCAAATCGCATTATATTCAAGCACTTCATGCAAAAAAAACCATCTACCCACCTGCGCATTTAACCTTTAATGCTTTTAATCTTACCCCTTTAAAAGATCTAAAAATCATACTTTTAGGGCAAGACCCTTACCATAATCCAAATCAAGCTATGGGATTAAGCTTTAGCGTGCCAAATGGAGTGAAAATTCCACCTTCTTTGCTAAATGTCTACAAAGAATTATATCAAGATCTTAATATACCCATAGCAAAACATGGAGATCTTAGCAAATGGGCTAAGCAAGGGGTTTTGCTTTTAAACTCTATCTTAAGTGTAGAAGCTAACAAACCTGCCTCGCACGCTCATTTTGGCTGGCAAAAATTTACTGATGCGGTTATATCTAAACTTAGCGATGAAAAAGAGGGTTTGATATTTTTGCTTTGGGGAAATTATGCTAAAAATAAAAAATCTTTAATCAACATGCAAAAACATTATATCTTAGAAGCAGCACACCCTTCTCCATTAGCAAGAAATGCTTTTTCAGGTTGCAAACACTTTTCCCAAAGCAATATCATTTTGTCAAAACTTTCTAAAACGCCAATTGATTGGGATTTAAATTCTTGATTTGCTTCATATTTTAAAAACATATAAAAATAAACCGCAAAACATCAACTTTTAAGCCTTTAAGCTTAAAAGTTCTTATAATTTAATTTTCACAATCGCATTTTCTGCCATTTTTGGCACCCATAAATATTCTCCATCAAAAAATATATCCGCAGGCCCTTGAATATAATCTAACTTTAATTTTTCTTCCTTATTATCTTTTATCTTGTAGATATAACCTTGTAAATTTTTACCCCAACTTGACACTAAAAGATTTTTATTTTTATCATATACTATGCCATCAAATTGTTCTATTTTTGAACTTAATTCTTGAATTTTTTTAGATTGTAAATCTATACAAATCACCTTTCCACCTGATTTATCACTTGGATCATAACCAGCTACAAGCAAGGAGTTTTGATCTACCAATAAACCATTAGGACCACCGTATTTTGGATCTAAATGAATGAAATTTTCATATTTTTTTGTTTTTAAATACACTTTGTGAATATATCCTGTGCCCGTATCACTAACCAACAAAACATCATCATTTAAAACCGCTATATCATTTAAAAAAACCGCATTGTTTATAGGAAGTTTAAAAACCTCTTTTTTATTTACCACATCAAAACCATAAACTACATCAATATCCACCACATATAAAGTGTTGCCTATTTTAGACATACCTTTTGGTGCATGAAGATTTTTGATAAATTCTAATTCTAAAATCTTTCCATTTGAATCTAGTTTAGATATAAATCCATCGTTATCTTTATCTAGCGGGGCTAGCTTTTTTCCTACATTTGATACATAAACTGTGTTTTGATCCACATAAACACTCTCAGGATGCGAAAATCCTTTAAATTCTTGAATTTCCAAAGCATTTGCACCGCAAAATGCAAACAAAGCCAAAGCTAAAATATTTTTTCTCATGATGTTACCTTTCTTAATTTTTATTAAGAAATTTTAATAAAAACACAAAGAAAAATCTATCACTTTTAAGATAAAAAATATAAGTTTTTTGATTTTTGTTCTTGTTTTGGAGTAATGCCGTATCGTTTTTTATATCTTGCTATAAACCATGCAGGTGAATTAAAGCCAAGCTCATGACAAATTTGAGTAATATTTTTCGTAGAAAATTCAAGTAGAAATTTAGCCTTTTCAAAACGCTTATTATCAAGCCATTCTTTTGCGCTAATGCCAAAACTTTGCTTGAAATTACGACTAAAAGTTGCAATATCCATCTTGCTAAATTTTGCCATAGAAGCTACATTTTCAAAATCATTTTGACAATATGCAAACATCTGATACAGTTCCAGTTTAAAACCACTTAAAACCATCTTTAAAAAAGCTAGAAATTCTGCATTATTCTCACTATACAATAAAGATAAAAATAATTCTTCAAATTTTAGCTTAAACAAATGCTCATTATAAACACAAGCACTATTTATACAAGGCAAAAAAGATTCAAATATGCTTTTTGTTATAAGATCAGCTTTTAAACTAAATAAGCTTTTATTGTATTTTGATGTATCTAGTTTTAAGATTAATTCTTTGTATTTAAAAACAAATTCCACCAAAATACTTTCTTTAAAACATAAAATAATAGACTCGTACTTGCCTTCAGTATCAAGATAATCTCGAATCGAAAAAGAGTTCTTAGTAAAAAACACAAGCTCATCTTGTTTCACACTAAAGTGATTATCCATACTATGGATACTTTTGCTTCCATTTAAAATATAAACCAAAGCATAATCTTCAAACAACACTTCTTGACTTACACAAGCAGAAGCATTTTTAACATACCAACACAAGGAAAATAAAGAATTTTTTACTGTATTTTTGCTCATTTTTTCTAAGTCTTTTGGAAAAATCAATTTCTACCTTTTTTATAAGTTTTTTGATTATTGTAATTTATAAAAGACAATAAAAAATAATTTTTCCTTTCTAATATATGCTACAATAAAACAATTTTTTACAAAAAGGAGAAATAATGAAAAAAATCATACTAGGTTCACTACTGGCATCAAGCTTTTTATTTGGAGCAAATTTAGAGAATTTTAATCCTAAAGCACAAAAAGAACATTTAGTTATCAAAATGCAAGTTCTTGACAAAAAAGCAAATAAAGACGCAGGAGAAATCGTAGCGGTGCAAACTCCTTATGGGGTAGCATTTTATCCAAATCTTCAAGGTTTAGAAAGTGGAATTCATGGCTTTCATGTACATGCAAATGCAGATTGTGGAGCAACCGATAAAGGTTTAGGAATGAAAGCAGGAGGACACTGGGATCCTGAAAAGACTGATGCGCATTCAAGTCCATGGGACGATAAAGGCCACAAAGGTGATTTACCACCACTTTATGTTGAAAAAGATGGAAAGGCTACTAATCCTGTATTAGCACCAAAGATCAAAACCCTTGATGAGTTAAAAAACCATGCTTTAATGATACATTTTGGCGGGGATAATCACAGCGATCATCCAGCTGCGCTTGGCGGTGGTGGCGCTAGAATGGCTTGTGGAGTTATTCACTAACCATACTAAAGGCTTTTGCCTTTAGTATTATTTAAAAAGTTTAGTAAAATCAAAATCACCCATAGAATCAAAACTTGTTCCACCAAAACTTTGGCTTGGACTATAACTAGCAATAGCCACTGCAAGTTCTGAAAGCATAGAAGCAATTTCTTCTCTTTTATCTTCGATATAAGCTTTCATACCTTCATAGTCGCTTGTTTCTAAAATTTTCAAAGGATTATAAATTTCAAACGCAAATGCCTTTGAGCCAACATTGACATTATAATTATTATCAAATAAAGCATTACCCAAAAAAGAACAATTATCTACTATCTTTAAGCTTTCACTTGCGATCAATACTTTATCTTGTACATCTTCATAATTTTTATCTTCTAAAATTTTTGAAATTTTTTTCAAAGAAGAATCTAAAATTTGCAACGCACCTACAAAATCATTTGCATCGGTGATATCTTCGCTAAATTTTTGTGTTTGGTGTTTTAAATTTGCACCTTCTATACTAGAACCTACTTGTCCTAAATGTTTTTGTAAGATTTCTAATTCATCTCTCATGATTACACCTTCCTTGTTATTGCTATAACAAGAAAAGCATTTTTTATTCCAAATTTTGACTAATCCAAAGCCTAAAATCTTTAGCAAATAGCATAAAAAGCTCATTGTAATTTTGGATCAAAACTTCAGGCGCATTGTCGGTTAATTTTTTTTCATAATAAAAATATTTACTAGCTAAGAGTTTTTTAGTATTAATATGCACCCAATTCAAACTAATGCCAAATTTTATTTTAGAATGCATCTCATCGCTAAATTCTTGCTCTAGCACATCTACCTTACTTTCTAGTACATAATCAGCACTTGCTAGGCTATCTTGATTTAATACTGCTTTAAATGCATTTAAATCTTGCAAGTGAAACTCTAAAAAATCTTTTATCATCAACGCGGGGTTTTGTTTCCAAAAATGATACGCATAGGCATTAACCATATGATCTTTTTTATAAAAAATTGCACTAGAATAATCCAAACCCTTAGGTAAAGCAACAATGATCGTTTTTTCTTTTTTATAATTTTGCTCTTGTGGTATTTTTTCTAAATTAATACTAAAATACTTATTTGCAGGCAAGGTTTGACTTGGCCCAATCAACGAGCAGGCATTAAAAAAAATCGCTACAACTATGGCATATAAAATTTTCATTGTGTTATTCTCCTGGTGCATATTGAATGTTTTTGTCTTTATAGATGATGTTTGAAGGATTTTGTTTTAAATTCTTCAATAAATGAGAAAAATCTAAAAACATCACTCTTAAAATATCTAAATTATCATTCAAAAGCATTCTACTTTTATTTAGCTCAACCAATTGCAAATTAGCTTGATTTAAAAATTTAGAAAATTCATCTGAACTTTTAGCAACCTTAGTGCTTGTTTGGTTTAAATTTGCTAAGAAAACCGGAATTTGTGTGTTTAATTGCGCTGATAATTCTGATGTATTTTGTAAAATTTGTTCTATGTTTTTTAAATTTTTATCACTCAAAAGACTTTCTAGTTTTACTTTAGAAGTGTGCATTAACTCTAAGATATTGTTAGTTTGCTTGTCGATACTTGCAAAAAAACTTTCTTTTGAAGCAATGATAGGGTAAGTATCCTCATCTGCTTGTAACGGTGCAGCTTTTTCGCTTCCACCTGCTAGTTGTATAAATTTAAAACCTGTTATACCTTGAATTTGCAAACTTGCATAAGTGTCTGTTTTTATCACTAAATTAGAATCAAGCTTGACTAGAATTTTTACTCTTAATTCTTTACTTGAATTATCAATACTTATACTTTCAACACTACCAACATCAACTCCTAAAAATTTCACAGGTGCTTTTACACTAAGTCCTGCGACTGATTCTTCCATGAAAATTTCATAATATTTGAAAGTTTTTTCATCTTTTAAATTTCCATACCAAACAATAAACAACAAGCTGATAAAAAATAATACACTAACAAAAATTCCTATTAGAATATAATTTGCTTTATTTTCCATTATTGCATAAACCTTTCATAAAGTCTTAGATTGTCTTTTTGCAATGTTTGCATATCACCCAAAAAACCCACTTTTTTATCTTCTATAATCAAAAAACGATCTAATACATTTTTCATACTATCTTTATCATGTGTGATCAAAATCACGCATAATTTAAAGCTTTGTTTTAAACTCAAAAGCAACTCATCAAATTCCCTCGAACTATGCGGATCAAGCCCTGAGGTTGGCTCATCTAAAAAAAGCAATTTGCTATCAAGCGCTAAAGCTCTAGCTATAGCAACTCTTTTTTTCATACCTCCACTTATTTCACTTGGATAAAGCCTTGCCACGCTCTCATCAAGCCCCACCATTTTTAGCTTCATCATGGCTATTTCTTTGATATCATTTTTGCTTAATTTTGTGTATTCTATTAAAGGTATGCTGATATTTTCAAGGATATTAAAAAAACTAAACAAAGCTCCATATTGAAAAACAACTCCCCATTGTTTTTGCAAAAATAAAGCATCATCATCGCTAATATTTTTTAACTTTTTTCCTAAAATTTCATACTCACCACCATCAAAATGCTCAAGCATTAGCATTTGTTTTAAAAGTACAGATTTACCACTACCACTACCACCTAAAATACCAAAAATTTCATTTTCTTGTATTTTAAAGCTGATATCTTCATGAATGCATTTATCTCCAAAATAAGTACTGATATTTTTAGCTTGTATGATCAAATTCCAGCCTTTGTTAAAAAGATAGAAAAAATCGCATCAAATGCTATCACCCAAAAGATGGCATTTACTACACTTTTTGTAGTATAAATACCAATACTCTCGGTTGTTTTTTGCACAAAAAATCCCCTAAAACATGCAATAGAAGCGATCAAAAAACCAAACATAGGAGCTTTTATCAAACCTATGATGATATGCTTTAACTCCACCGCTTCTTTAAAGCGACTCATAAATTCATTCATGCTAATTTCTAAACTTAGCCACGCCACGATAATCCCACCCAAAATACTTAAAATATCAGCCACGATTACCACCAAAGGCATAGCCAAACTCAAAGCCAAAACCCTAGGAAGCACGATAAATTCACTTTCTTTAAAACCCATGGTTTTCATAGCATCGATTTCATCAGTAAGCTTCATTACCCCAATTTGTGCTGTATAAGAACTAGCACTCCTACCAGCAATAACAATAGCACTAATCAACGGAGCCAACTCCCTAGTGGCAGAAATTCCCAT
This sequence comes from Campylobacter sp. P255, assembly GCF_003627915.1. NCBI lineage: Bacteria > Pseudomonadati > Campylobacterota > Epsilonproteobacteria > Campylobacterales > Campylobacteraceae > Campylobacter > Campylobacter sp. P255. Next base: position 47,855 of record NZ_NREN01000010.1, on the reverse strand, counting down.
CAAATCAACGATATAAATATTCGCACCAAATTGTGAAAGCTGATAAGCAGCTTGATATGCAAGCACCACACCCACAAGCAGTGAAGTTAACATAATGATAGGCAAAGCATTAATGGCAGAATTTTCCACATGATATAAAAATGCTTTAAAGCGAAGTTTTTTGGGATTTAGTAAAGTTTTAAAACAAGTATAAAAGATCAAACCTATAAAATTTAAAAACTGTATCAAAATTTCAAAAGAACTCACTACTCTTTTGCCTAAAATTTCAAAAAAATCTCTAATGCTTGTTTTATCTTCTTGTGTGTGATCTAAACTTTTATAGTGTTTTTGACAAAGTTCAAAAAGTTTAGCATGTTCATTTTTAAGATGAATTCTAGTGACCATATGGCCTTTTTGCTTAAACTCATTCTCCAAGGCTAAAAAGTAGCGAATTCCCGCAGTATCTATAAAATCTAAATGAGTAAAATCAAAAACGATATTTTTACATTCAGGAAGATCTAATGTGTGTTTTTCTCCGGCGTTAGTTTGATCCCAAGTGCCAAAAACACTAAAAATACATTCTTCATTTTTAGTGTTTTTGATGATTTTATTTTTCGTTAACATAAGCTTAAAATATAAGAGCTTAACTTCTCCTCGCTAAATCCAAAATACTCAAATACATCTTTATCTTTTCCACTTTCACCAAAGCTTTCTATGCCATACACCTCATCACAAATTCTATAAAGTTCATTTGAATTTGCAGCTTCAACACCGATAACTTTGCCTTGTAGAATTCTTTCTTTATATGATTTTTCTTGAGCGATAAATAATTCATAACATGGCATAGAAACCACATTCACAATCACGCCTTTTTCTTTTAAAAGCTTAGCTGCTTTTAGACACAATGACACCTCACTACCACTAGCTAAAAGTGTAAATTGCGCATTGGTATTTTCTTCTAGCAAATAAGCCCCATTTGCTACATCACCAAAAACAGGTTCGCTTAAAGCGCTTAATTTTTGACGTGATAGCACAAAAACACTTGGCATATTAGTTTTAAGTGCTATTTGCCATGCTTTTACATTTTCAACCCCATCAGCTACCCTAAATGTTAGTGAATTTGGCATAGCTCTAAAAGTGCTAAGTTGTTCTATAGGTTGGTGTGTTGGACCATCTTCGCCCACACCTATACTATCGTGAGTAAAGATAAAAAAGTGTTTGATTTTCATCAAAGCTGCTATTCTTGCAGCAGGTTTTAAATACTCACTAAAGATAAAAAAAGTAGCACAATAAGGCATAAACAAACCATATCTTGCAAACGCATTTGATATCGCAGCCATCGCATGCTCTCTAATACCATAGTGGATATTTTTTCCATTTGGGAAATCACCCATATCTTTGAGTTCGGTTTTATTTGATGGACCCAAATCCGCACTACCACCTAAAAATCCCGGTAAAGCTTTAGCTATAGCGTTTAAAATCGCACCATTGCTATCTCTAGTAGCTAGATCTTTTCCTTTAAAGTCTGGAAATTCGATTTTTGAAAAATCAGGCTCTAAAAGCTCTTTTAACAAAGCTTGTTTTGAAGGATCAAGCTTATTAACCTTATCTTGCCACTTAGCTTGCGCCAAATCTCCAAGCTCTACTGCTGCACCAAAACGCACTTTTACATCTTCTGGAATTTCAAAAGTTTTTTGTGGGTCAAATCCTAAAGCTTCTTTTGCTTTTTTAATAAGCTCTTCACCTAAAGGTGCTCCGTGTGAATGATGACTTCCTTCAAGATCCAAAGCGCCTTTTGCTATGGTAGTATGTGCGATGATCAAGCAAGGCTTTTTACTTTCTTTAGCAGTTTTTAACGCTAAGTCAATTTGCTCAAAATCATGCCCATCTATCTCAAGTACTTCAAAATTTTGCGCCCTAAAACGCTCTTTTACATTTTCATTAAAGGCAATTGCCACATCACCTTCGATTGAAATATTATTGCTATCATAAATAATGATTAAATTATCAAGATTATGCACACCTGCTAAAGAACAAGCTTCATAAGAAATTCCTTCTTGCAAGTCTCCATCACCACATAAACAATACACCTTGTGATTGATAATATCTTCGCCCAAAAGCAAGCTTGCTTTTTTAGCAGCCATAGCAAAACCCACCGCATTTGCAATACCTTGTCCTAAAGGCCCTGTAGCAATCTCAACTCCTGGGGTAAAAATTTCCGGATGGCCTGGAGTTTTAGAGTGTAATTGGCGGAAATTTTTTAAATCCTCTAAACTTATATCATAACCACTCAAATGTAAAAAACTATAAAGCAACGCACTTGCATGACCACCTGAAAAAACTAATCTATCACGGTTTAACCAAGTTGGATCTTTTGGATTATGTATCAAATGGGTGCTTAAAACACTTATGATATCCGCCAATCCCATAGGTGCACCTGGGTGACCTGAATTTGCTTTTTGCACCATATCTGCACATAAAAATCTTATCGTATTAGCTTGTTTTTGTAACATTTTTAACCCTTTAAATATTTATCAATCAAAATTTGAAGCTCATCAGCAAGCTTAGAATCTAAATTTTTCATTTTTTCTTCACATAAAGCGATTTTATCATTTTTTGCCTTTTTCGCACCTTCTAAACCCAAAAGTTTCACAAAAGAATTTTTATGTAAATCATTGTGAGTTGGCTTACCCGCTTCTTGTGTGTCTAAAGTCGCATCAATGATATCATCTTTGATTTGAAAAACTAAGCCTATTAAAAGCCCTATTTCATAAATTTGTTCGCATTCTTTTTCATCTAACTCACAAATTTCACAGCCCATTTTTAAACTTGCTGCGATTAATCTTGCAGTTTTATGGATATGCAAGAACTCTACTTGCTCTAAATTTAGTGGCTGATCTTCAAAATAACAATCAATCGCCTGACCGATGATCATACCACCAAGCCCTGCATTAAAAGCTAAAGTTTCTATGAGTTTTAACTTTACACTTTCTTTTAAATCAAGCCTTGAAAGCAGTAAAAAAGCTTCAGTATTCAAAGCATCGCCCACCAAAATAGCAGTGGTTTCATCATATTTTTTGTGTAAAGTTTGTTTTCCTCTACGCAAAGAAGCATTATCCATAGCAGGTAAATCATCGTGTATTAAAGAATAAGTATGGATAAACTCTAAAGCCAAAGCTGCATTTAAAGCCTTTTCAAACAAAGCAGGATTTTTAGCATTGACTATCCCTAAAAGTAATTGGGCTCTAAAATGCTTTCCGCCGGCTTCTAGCATCCATTTTAATGCTTCATTAAAAAATGGATGAAAACTTTGACTTTTGGGAAAATTTTGCTCTAAGTGCTGTTTGAATTTTTGTAAAATCACTTATTTAGCCTTATAAAAAAGTCAAAATATCCTTTATTAAAATGTTCAAAATCATTATTTATCGCTGAAGGGATATTTGTCGCTTGTCTTGAAACCAAAACATCAAAAGCATTAGCTTGAGCTAAGATTGCTTGAAAATCATTAAAATTGTTTATTTTTTGGTTGTTTACTCTTAAGATCTTATCGCCTTTCATAAATCCTGCCATTTGTGCTTTAGAATTTGGAATGACTTCTATCACATTCATTTTTGTGTCAACACGCAAGCCTAGATTACTATAAAATGATGTTGGTTTAACCGGTGCAACTTTTTTTGGTTTAGCAAACACTCCTAAGTCTTTGTCAAAAACTACGGTAGAAATGTTTACATCTTTGTTATCTCTTAACATATTAAAGTACAAAGTTGCGCCGCGATCAGCAAATAAAATTTTCTCATTCAACTTTCTTAGATCATCATAAACTTGACCATCTACACTCACTAGCTCATCATTGAGTAAAAATTGTCCGTTTTTGCGTACATTTTTAACATAAATTTTACCATCACGCATATCAAAATCTACACCGATATCGCCCCAGTATACATCAGGATATTTTGCAAAATGCTTTAAGTAGCGATTTCCTATAAGCTTGCCATTATCTAAAGTGATACCTAGCATTTTACAACAAGGCGAATTTAATTCTCCGATCTTTGAAGTAAAATCAAGCTGATCACGTTCTGTTAAATTTTGCCCAAAATACTTCAAATGCCCTATATAGCTTTTATTATGATCTAAAATTCCCACCCAGCTATTGCGTGTTAATTCTTCTTCATTTCCCATAGGAGCAGGGATTAAACTAAAATCAGTTTTAACTAAATACAAATTTAAAAACGGATCGTATTTTGTATAGCTATTTAATTTTGCATTTTGTGTTTTTACCACTGCTAGAGTGTTTTCGTTTAAAGCAAAAGCAGGCAAACCCTCATAGTTTAACATACTTGCTTTGTTTTTCTCATAACACCCTAAAAAATCATTAAAAGTCGGTCTTGGCACAGCAAAAAGCACACAAGCCATACCTAAAATACAAAGTAAAATTCTCATAGCATTCCCATCCCACTAAATAAATTACTAGCCATTGATTTTTTATTTTGTTCTACCATTTTTAGCACATCATTCATCGCAGCGATCAATAAAATTTGCATTGACTCTTTATCTTCAAGCAAAGAATCATCAATGTTCACATCGATAATTTCCCCTTTTCCATTTGCGCTAACTTTGACTAAGCCACCGCCACTTTTTGCGCTAAATTCTTTTTTTAAAGCTTCTTGCTCTAATTCATTTGCCTTTTCTTGAGCCTTAGTTAAAAGCTCGCCCATTTTAGAAAAATCCATATTTTCAAACATTTATTTTCCTTCGTTTAATATCTCTAATACCACTTCTTTATCATTAAAAGGGTATTGCACGCCTTTGATCTCTTGGTAGGTTTCATCTCCCTTACCCAAAATCACGACAAATTCATCTTTAGTTTTAAACTCTAAAGCTTTTTTAATCGCTTCTTTTCTATCACATTCTACTAAAATGCTTTCATCTTGTTCTACACCACTTAAGATATCACTAATGATATCCATAGGTTCTTCAAAGCGAGGATTATCACTTGTGATGATAAGTTTTTTAGCATAATGTTTTGCGATTTTTGCCATTAAAGGACGCTTGGTTTTATCTCTATTTCCACCCGCTCCAAACACTACAATCAAATCACGGTATTTTAAAGCATCTAAAACCTTTTCTATACCATCTGGTGTATGCGCAAAATCCACGATCACATCTTTGGCAACCACTTGCATTCTGCCTTCAATGCCACCAAAATTACTAATGGCTTTTTCTAGTTCTTTTAAATTTGGCTTTACAAGTTCATTTACACAAGCACTCGCAGCTAAAAGATTGTAAAGATTAAAAAGTCCCACTAAAGAAGAATCGATCATAAAAGTGTCTTTGCCAAAATTTACCACAGCTTCTATGCCATTTTTTAAAGCATAAGCTTTGATGTGATAATAACTTGGATTTTCCACCCCATAAGTAAAAGCACCTTTAACATTAAAACGAATAGCTTTTGCATCTTTGTTGATAAATTTCATGCTTTCATCAGTGAAAAAGCTTTCCTTTGCAGCCTGGTAATTTTCAAAATTTTGATGAAAATCCAAATGATCTTGCGTGATATTGGTAAAAATTTTAGCCTTAAACTCAAGTCCCTCGATACGCTTTTGCACCAAAGCATGCGAACTTACTTCCATGACTAAAAAATCACACTTTTCTTTACTAGCTAAAGACAAAAGCTCCAAAGTTTGCAAAATAGGAGCGGTGGTTAAGCCTTTGGGGCTTACTTTTTTATCATTGATGTAACTTCCCCTAGTTCCCATCAAAGCACATTTACAACCCAAATCAAGCAAAATAGAATAAATCGCACCCGCAGTGGTTGTTTTACCATTAGTTCCTGTAATGCCTATGATTTGGATATTTTCATCGATATTTAAAAGCTTTTTAGCCTCATCAACACTAATGACCTTTGCTTCTTTTTCTAAGGCTTGCTGAAGAAATTTTTCATTTTGTGCAGTTTTTAAAAAATAACACCCTTTTTCACATTCGTTAGAATTATCACAAATGAAAGTGTTATCAATCTTTACTACCATAGTTTAATTCCTTGATTTTCTCACTCAGTTTAATAAACCTATAATTTGAATAAAAATGCGCCGAAACATCTTCCATATAGGCAACAAGCATATCTTTATAGCCATGTTCTAAAAGCTTTTCTAAAAAATCCACAAAATCTTCTTTGTCGTTGATAATAAGCTTATTAGATATTATAACATTTTCTAATGCCTGTTTAAACCCAACTTTTGCTTCACTCAGCAAAAAGTCTTGATAACTCAAACCTTCAAAATCCTCGCTATCTTCTTCAAATTGTACGCTTTGACTAAGATTAATAAGTTTTTCAATATCCTTATCAACCTTAGTGTTTTTGTAATTTTGCATAAAAAATTCAAAAAACACAAACGCCTCTTCAGGGCTTTTTAAGGCCAAATCGCAAATATTGATAAAGGTTAAAAGTCTTTTGTTTTTGCGTTTTTCATACGCAAGAGAAAAATACATCTTGGCATTTTTAAAGTCTTTATTATAAAAACATTCTATGGCTATTTTTTTATAATTTTGCAAATTCGCTTTCTCCACCTGCTAAATTTACTATGGTAATATCTGGGTGTATGTCGATTTTAAGCTGTTTTTCCAAACCGTATTTTAAAGTCGTTCCGCTAGCTGGACAGCCATGACATGCACCGGTTAATTTAACATATACTACACCATTTTTAACCCCTAAAAAATCAAGCCCGCCACCATCATTTTCTAAAATATGCATAGTTTTAGCTAAACTTGCTTTGACAGGCTCGATCAACTCCTCATCACTAAAAGGCATATTCATAACTTTTCCTTGATTATTTTTATTTTAATTTTATCTTATTTGCCTTTAAAAAATGTAAATTATTGTTTATTTTAGACTTTTTGCTATACAATGGTAAAAATATTTTAGGACTTCTTATGCAAAAACACACACAAATCAAAGGTTTTGAAAAACTTAAACTCATTTTTATCTTAGGATTTTTATCTGCCATAGCACCACTTTCTACCGATATGTATCTACCCGCTTTAAACCAAGTAGAGCAAAGTTTTCATACTAATTCTTTTTTTACCCAACTTTCTCTTGCAAGTTTTTTTATCGCCTTTTCTTTAGGGCAACTTTTTTATGGGCCTTTAAGTGATGTGTATGGAAGAAAAAAACCTTTATATATAGGACTTTTTATTTTTATTTCTTCTAGTATCGCCTGTGTTTTAGTGGACTCAATCCACGCTTTTATAGCTTTGCGTTTTTTTGAAGCTTTAGGAGGTTGTGTGGGTGTAGTTGTAGCAAGAGCTATCGTAAATGATGTTTTTGATCTTAAAGAAGCCGCTGGGGTTTATGCTTTGATGATGGTTTTTACCTCACTAGCTCCTATGCTTTCTCCTACCTTTGGTGGAATTTTGCTAGAGTTTTTTTCTTGGCGTAGTATATTTTTGACACTATTTGTCTTAGGTTTTATTTTATTTTTGCTTGTTATTTTTGTTTTAAAAGAAAGCAACCACAACACCCAAGGTAAAACATTCAACCATAAAGCAGTGATAAAAAGCTACAAAAAAGTCTTAAAAGATCGCCGTTTTGTGGCGTATTTGCTTTGCGGTAATTTAATCTTTGCGGGATTTTTTGCGTATTTGACAGGGTCATCTTTTGTTTTTACTCGTGTTTTTGGACTTAGCGAACAACAATATGCTGCTTTATTTGGTGCTCATGCGCTAAGCTTTGTCATCTGTGCTAATATCAACGCAAGAATTGTGCGTCGATTTTCTCCTTATTATGTTTTACCTAAAGCTTTTACGATGATCACGTTTTTTACCTTTGTGCTGATTTTAGGAGCGACTTTTGATCTAGGTTTTTGGGCTTTTGAAATTCCTTTATGTTTAATCATAGCAAGCTTGGGTTTTATTTTACCCAACACCACTACCCTAGCCATGGCAAGATCTAAACAATACGCAGGAAGTGCCTCTGCACTCTTAGGCGCAACACAATTTGCCATGGCAGGAGTGATGGCATTTTTTGTCAGTCTTTTAAATGCAAATACACCTATATTTTTATCAGTTATTTTAGGAACTTGCACATTTTTATCTTTAGTTTCGTATTTAAGATTAACCAATAAAAGAAAGTTAAATAAAATCAAAAAGAAGTTAAGTGCGATGTCTCGCACTTAATTAAGCAATATTTTTGAAAAGATTCACTGACTATATCGAACCTTTTTCAAAAAACTTTATATCTAGTAATATTATAATCTTAAACATTCATCACATAACCAAACTTTTAATCTTGCTTTGGCTTTTTGAAAACCTTAATGCATTAAAGATTAAAATTTATGATGATAAAATCATTAGTAGAATATTGTGTTTGTAAATTTTTATTTTATCTTGTCGATATGCAAATCATGCTACTCACTCCTTAAGGCAAAAAAGAAGTGAGTTAGCAATAGATTGAAGGCTTCAAGGCTATCAAGTATTACAAGGCTACCTCGATAACCTTGTAAAGCTTGATCCCAAGGTTTTAAAACCTTGGGTTAGGATTATTGTTTTAATTGAAGCAAAGTATTTAAAAGCTGATCACTTGTGGTAATCGTTTTTGAGTTTGCTTGATATCCTCTTTGGATTACGATAAGCTCGGTTAGCGCACGACTTAAATCCACATTTGACATTTCTATAGCTGAGCCTTTTAAGCCCCCTCTACCGCCTTCGCCAGCATGACCTATAGTAGGTGTTCCTGAGTTAGCTGTTGCTTTGAAAAGGTTATTACCCATTTCTTCAAGACCCATGTTATTTGGGAAGGTCGCTAGAGCTACTTTAGCTAAAGCTAGAGTTTTACCATTTGTAAATTCTCCATAGATATAACCATTCTCATCAGTTCTTAATGCATCTGGCTTTAGATTACCCCCTGTGTAACCATCGGTTTCTTGTTTAGTAGTAGATGAGTCTTTATCATAGCTTGTTAAACCATCAAAACCACCTGTTGTTCCAAAGTCAAGTTTTATAACTTGGTCAGGTTTTGAGCCGTTATTTCCGGTGAAGTTTAATACATTTGGCGTATAGCTTTGAAGTGAACCATCATTGCCAAATCTTAAATTTCCTACTACGATGTTTCCTGGAGCTCCATCGCCACTAAAATTTATCTCTGCAGGCTCAGGCACAGAGATGATGATAGACCATTCAGCCCCACCATCTGCTGTTTTAGTTTGTTTGGTAAATTGCACAGTTAGCTCATGTCTAGTTCCTAATGAGTCAAAGATTTCTATACTAGCAGTATGAGCTGATAAGTACATATCTTGAGAATATTTTTCATTATTACCTGCGTTGAAATTTCCATCTAAGGCGCTAAACATCGCTGTGAATTTATCATTAGTAGCGATTTTATTAGTTTCATCTGAATAACCTGTAACTTTAAAAGTCATATCTTTTGATTGGCCTTCAACTTTAGGATTTGTTATTTTAAATCTACCATCACTTTCTACTACTACCTCCACTGCAGCATTAGCATCACCTTGACCAGGTCCATTACCAGGAGCACCATTACCCCAGTTTTCTAAAGAACCATCTCCGTCATAATCCACACCCCATCTTGCATCTCTTTGTAAAAGCTCTCTTAAATCCTCAGTAGTATGGAAGGTTCTTTGACCATTTGGAGTAGGCATATTAGCTCCAGTTTGAGGATTAGGCTCTCCACCTACATCTACATTATTTTTGCTATAAATATATTCATGTGCAGTTACAACATTTACACTCATTTTAGCATTACCATTTACTCCATTAGGATCATCTGTTCCTAACCATGCTCTATCTGCTGTTCCATTAGCAACCAAAAGCCCGTCAATATCTCCAGTTGCAACGTCATCGGCATCTCTAGTTCTAACTTGAGCTCCAGCTGTAGTAGTTGCATTTACTTGTATATCTAAATTTTTTGACTTAGCTGTAGTTCCTGTGCTATTATCATTAGTAAAAGTGATTTTACCATCTACTATAGAAGCTACCACTCCAGTTTCGGCTGTCTTAGCATTGATAGCATTAATAAAAGTATCTCTACCCACTCCTGTAGCTTGAATTCTAGTTCCATTTATAGTTATATCTAAGGTTGCAGGATATTGAGTTCCATTAGCTGCTGTAAAACCCCAAAAAGTATATTCTTTATTTTTTTCCATTTTAGCTTGCTCTGTTGGCAAATCAGGAGATAGTGTAACATTCGAAGTATGTTTAGCATCAGCATAACTTACCCACATACCTTGGCCATCTCTTAGGTTTAAACCCTCACCTTGAGCGTTAAACACTACGCCCATATCTACACCTTTTTCCGTTACTTGGGCTCCACTTTTTGAAGTAGTGTAAAACTCAGTATGGCCAGTATCATTTTCATCTATAGGCTTACCTATATCAGATCTTTCTCCATGCTTGGAATCTAAAGCATATATAGGACGCTTAGCAGAAGCATTCATACCTAAAGTATTACCACTATCTAAATTTGCTGTAAGGCTTACTGAAGTACTTGGCCTAGCAGGCATACTCATACCAGGTGGGATAACTATATCTTGCACTGAAGTTGAAGAGTCAATTTGACCCGTTTCTTGATTATAATTCCAACCTTGAACGGTATAGCCGTTATTGTCTACGAAATTTCCTACTGCGTCTGTTTTAAAGTCCCCTGCACGGGTAAAAAACTGCGTAGTGCCACCATCATTTGAAACGATGAAAAATCCATCACCATTGATAGCCATATCGGTGTTTTTATCTGTAGTTTGGATATTACCTTGAGAGTGAATTCTAGTAGTAGAATTTACACCTGCACCAAGTCCAACTTGCATAGGGTTTTTACCACCTAGGTTGCCATCTGGAGCTGTAGCTATCTTAGAAGTTTGACTCATAAGCGTTGAGAAATCCGCACGAGAATATTTAAAACCAAATGTATTAACATTGGCTATGTTATTACCTTCTACATCCATTGCGTATTGGTGTGCTTGGAGTCCTGAAACCCCAGCCCAAAGAGATCTCATCATAATTAAATCCTTTAAAAAATATTGCTTTGTGAATATCTCACAATCTTCTATTGCTTAGCAAAGATAAAGCAATAAGTGTTCCAAAATTTAGATAAAATGAAATTAAAAAAGTAGAAAATAAACCAAATATTAGTTTTAAAAATGTAAAGTTTTTTTTAAATTGCTCGATATAGCTAACGAATCTTTTCAAAAATATTGCTTAATTAAGCGTGAGAAATCACGCTTAACTTTTATTTCTTTCTTTTAATTTAGCAATCACATCATTTAAACTCAAATTTGCATCAGCCAATAAAACATCTAAATGATAAAGTAAATCAGCCGCTTCATTTATGAGTTCTTCTTTATCTTTAACAGTAGCAGCTAAAGCCGTTTCAACACCTTCTTCACCTACTTTTTGCGCTATGCGTTTAGTGCCTTTAGAAAAGAGTTCAGCTGTATAAGAAGAATTTACACAAGAGCTTTTACGTGAGTTAATAAGCTTTTCAAGACGCGATAAAAATACAAAATCAGCCTTTTTAGAAAGCGTTTCAAAACAAGAAATATCACCTGTATGACAAGTAGCACCTTGTGCTCTTACAAGGATTAAAATACAATCTCTATCACAATCAAGTCCCATATCTATAATATGTAAAAAATTCCCACTCTGCTCGCCCTTCATCCACAAACGCTCTTTAGTTCTTGAGTAAAAAACAACCTTTTTGTGTTTAAAACTTTCTCTTAGAGCTTGTTCATTCATAAAACCTTGCATTAAAACCTCACAAGAACGATAATCTTGAATGATCACGGGAATGAGATTATTTATTTTTTGCCAATTTATGCTTTTTATAAATTCTTCTTCATTTATCTTCATAGTTTTTCCTTTTTTAAATGCGAATTTGTATACCTTGATCTTTTAAAAATAGTTTTAATTCTTTAATATCTATAAGTTTTTTATGAAAAATTGAAGCTGCTAAAGCTCCATCAACCCCAAGCTTAAAAGCATCTAAAAAATGCTCTTTAGCCCCTGCGCCACCACTTGCCACTAAAGGCACAGGACAAATTTGTCTAACTTTAGCAAGTTGATCTAAATCATAACCCTTTCTCATACCATCTTGATTCATCATATTTAGCACGATTTCACCAGCTCCAAGCTCACATACTTGCTTTACCCATTCTAGTGTTTTTTTACCACTGTGGCGAGATTTACTCTCATCTCCAGTGTATTTATATACCAAAAGATCACCATTTTCATCTTTAAAGGTGTCTATACCTACAACTACGCATTGCACACCAAAGCTTTTTGCGAGTCGTGAAATTAAATCAGGATCATTTAAAGCAGGGGAATTAATAGAAATCTTATCAGCACCACTTGCTAAAAGTTCTTTCGCATCATCTTCACTTTTTATACCTCCTGCAACGCAAAATGGTATGGAAATATTTTGTGCTACTTTGCTTACCCAAGTTCTATTAATACGCTCATTTTTAGCTGAAGCAGTTATATCATAAAATACTAGCTCATCAATACCATTTTGTGAGTAAAATTTAGCAAGCTCTATCACATCTCCCATGTCTTCATGATTTTTAAACTGCACACCTTTAACTACTCTACCATCTTTTACATCTAAACATGCGATTATGCGTTTTGTAAGCATTCTCTAGCCTCCTTTATGCTAAATTCTCTATCAAGCAAGGCCTTACCTACAATAATACCACTTACTATGCCATTTAGCTTTTTAAAATCCTCCAAGCTTGCTACGCCACCACTTGCTTGTGTTTGTAAATGTGGAAATTTTTCATACAAAGCTTTATATAAAGCGATGTTTGCCCCACTCATTGTGCCATCTTTAGAAATATCTGTGCATAAAATATGCTTTACATTTTTGTAAAAATTTAAAAGCTCAAATAATTTTTCATCGCTTGTTTTACTCCATGCATCAATAGCTACAAAGAACTCATCTTTAATACAAATACTATCAAGCGCTAAGACTATATTTTCTACACCAAATTCACGCAAAAGCTCTTGTGTGAAAGTTTTATTTTTAACCGCTAAAGAACCTATAACTACACGCTTAACACCGCTATCAAATAAAGCCTTAATCTCATCTTTAGTGCGAATTCCTCCGCCTACTTGTAGATTTACTTTGATTTTAGAAGCTAGATTTTCTATGAGTTTAAGCTGTCTTTTACTAGGATCTTTTGCACCACTTAAATCTACTAAATGAAGCCACGATATATCTTGCGCTTCATATTCTTGAAATTTAGCTAAAGGATCAAAGCTGTATTCTTGTTTTTTAGCATAATCTCCTTTATAAAGCCTTACTACTTTGCCATCTATTAAGTCCAATGCTGGGATGATTTGAGTTTGCATTTTTACCTACATATTTATGAAATTTTTTAACAATACCTCGCCCGCTTCGCCACTTCTTTCAGGGTGAAACTGCACACCATAAAAATTGTCTTTGTTTAAACTTGCACTAAATTTAGTAGAGTATTCGCACTCTGCGATGGTGTATTCGTTTAAACCCACACAATAACTATGCACGAAATAAAAATAAGCCCCATCTAAACCTTGGAAAAGTTCATGTGAGCTAAAAACTTGGTTCCATCCCATGTGCGGGAAAGTAAAATCAGCTTTTTCTTGAAATTTTTGTGTTTTAAAAGGCATAATGCCAAGTGTTTTTTGGTGTAACTCTTCTGAAAACTCACCTAAAATTTGCATACCAAGACAAATTCCCAAAAGCGGTTTAGTAGTGGTTTGGATAAAATTTTCTAAATTAAGCGCTTTAAGATTACTAATAGCTTTAGCTGCTGTCCCAACTCCGGGAAGCAAAAGTTTATCTACACATGAGAGTTCTTTTACATCATTACTGATAATGCATTTTTGCCCTACACGTTCAAGTGCAAAAGCAAGCGAAGCCAAATTCGCACAACCTGTATCTATAATAGCTAGTTTCATATCACTCCTTTTGAGCTTGCTAGATTGTCATTTTCTATTTTAATGGCCATTTTTAAAGCTCTAGCAAAAGCTTTAAAAAGCCCTTCGGCTTTATGGTGGTCGTTTTTACCTTTAACCTTTAAATGCAAACTTGCACCCATAGCATAGCTTAGCGAGTAGAAAAAATGCTCTATCATTTCTGTGCTTAGTTCTCCAAGCTTTTCTTTTTTAAATTTAGCCTTATAAACTAAATGCGGTCTATTACAAAAGTCAATCGCACAACTTGCAAAACACTCATCCATAGGCAAAACAAAACCATATCTTGCAATACCTATTTTTTGATCTAGTGCTATTTTAATGGCTTCGCCCAAAGCAAGTGCTACATCTTCAACACTATGATGTTCATCGACTTCTAAATCTCCTTGACATTTGATCTCTAAAGATATATTTGCATGAGTGGCGATTTGCTCTAACATGTGATCAAAAAAAGCGATATTAGTTTGAATATCAGCTTTTGCTTTTTCATTAAAAGCTATTTTGACTTGAATTTGAGTTTCTTTGGTATTGCGTTTGACAAAAGCATTACGATAATTTTGCAAAATAAAATCTGCAATTTGCTCCCAACTAAATGTGTCGTCGTTGTATTTTAAACCTTGAATTTTAAGGTTTTGCGCTAGGATCATATCGCTATCTCTATCGCCTATGACAAAGCTTTTGTTTTGATCATAGAGATTGTTTTTTATATAGTTTTCAAGCATAGCTGTTTTTGGTTTTCTACAAGTGCAATTTTCGTGTTCAAAATGCGGGCAAATAAAAATATCTTCAAATTCTATCCCGCAACTTCGAAAAACACTTAGCATTTTTTCATGAGGTTTGTCAAAATTATCTCTAGGAAAAGAATTTGTACCTAGGCCATCTTGATTACTCACCATGACAAATTTGAAGCCAAAATTTTTTAATTTTAATAATGCATTGATCGCACCTTTTTTAAATTCAAGCTTTTCTAAAGAATCAACCTGAAAATCTTCCTTTGGCTCATCTATAAGCGTGCCATCTCTATCGATAAATAATATTTTCGCACTCATTTTAAGCTTTCTAATCTTATACTTACAGCATTTTTGTGCCCATCAAGTCCTTCAGCTGCTGCCAAAACCTCCACTACAGGTCCAAGCTTTTTAAAGCCTTCTTTACTTAGTTCTTGCACGGTCATTCTTTTCATAAAATCCGCAAGCCCTAAAGAAGAATACGATCTTGCAAAACCATAAGTTGGTAAAACATGATTTGTCCCACTTGCATAATCTCCCATAGACTCTGGAGAATACTCACCTAAAAATACCGAACCTGCGTGCGTGATCTTTTCGATCAAACTAGATGGATTTTGCGTATGAATGATCAAATGCTCTGGTGCATAATCATTTGAAATACTTATAGCGTGTTTTATATCTTTAGCAAGAATGATTTTAGAATGTGCTAAAGACTTTAAAGCGATTTCTTTGCGCGAGAGTTTTTCTAGCTGCAAAGCAACTTCTTTGTCCACTTCTTTAGCTAATTTTTCACTAGTACAAACTAAAATCGCTTGAGAATCTGCTCCGTGTTCAGCCTGTGAAAGCAAATCTGATGCTATAAATTGAGCATTAGCAAACTCATCTGCTAAAACTAACACTTCTGAAGGCCCTGCTTGCATATCAATGGCAACTCCATGGTTGTTTACTTGTTTTTTAGCTTCAGTGACAAAGGCATTTCCTGGTCCAAAAATTTTATCGACTTTTTTCACACTTTGCGTTCCGTAGGCAAATGCTGCTATGGCTCCTGCACCACCAATTTGATATACCGCATCTACCTCACAAAGTCTTGCTACAAAAGCAATAGCGGGGTGCAAAGGTGCAGGAGAAGCTAAAGCGATAAATTTGCATTGTGCGATCTTAGCAGGGATAGCTAGCATAAGTGCAGTTGAAAAAAGTGGTGCCAAACCTCCTGGTATATAAAGCCCCACTTTTTCAATAGCTCTTGTTAGCACCTTGCATGTTACACCTTCAAAGGTTTGCACTGTTATAGTTTGACTCTCTTGTGCTTTGTGAAATTTGTAGATATTTTCATAAGCTATTTTAATAGCATGCTTTAACTCATCATCAATTTGTTCTGCTAAATCACTAAGCTCTTCATCGCTTAGCTTGATAGAGTTTAACTCAACTTTGTCAAATTTTATCGCCATTTGCTTTAAAGCCTCATCTTTGTTTGCTTTAACATCTTCGATGATTTCTTCTACTATGACTTTTACTTGTGAGTTTGCATTGATAGCAGGGCGACTTAACGCTATTTCTTGTTCACTTTTACTAAGTTTTTCAAAATCAAGTATTTGCATTTTTATCCTTTAAGAGAGCATTTTTTCAATAGGTAAAACCAAAATAGCACTTGCACCTTCTTTTTTCAAAGCTTCCATAGTTTCCCAAAATAAATTTTCCTGACTAACCATATGTAGTGCAACTTTGGCTTTATCATTTTCCAAAGGTAAAATCGTAGGCTTTTCAACACCTGGTAATAAAGCTGTGATTTTTTCAAGCTTTTCAATAGGCGCATGTAGCATAATGTATTTTGACTCCCTTGCTTGCATAACACCGCTAATTCTAATGAGTAATTTATCGATTAGTTCTTGTTTGTGTGAAGCTAGACTTTCTTTTCTTTGGATAATGCATGCTTTGGATTTATAAATCACCATCACTTCTTTAAGTCCATTAGCTTTTAAAGTAGCTCCACTTGAAACCAAATCACAAATTCCATCGGCCAAATTCGCACTAGGTGCTACTTCTACCGAGCCTGTTAGCATACATGTTTTATATGCGATATTGTTTTCTTCCATAAAGCGTTTTAAAAGCTGTGGATAAGAAGTGGCTATGCGTAAATTTCTAAAACTTTCTATACCTTTATACTCACTCTTTTCGGGAAGTGCCAAAGACAAACGACACCCTCCAAAATCAAGTTTTTTAAGCATGATAAATTCTGCGTTTTCGTTTTTTGATTTTCTTTCTAGTTCATTTTCTTCTAAAACATTTTCTCCAACTATCCCAAGATCTACCACACCATCAAAAATTAATCCTGGTATATCATCATCTCTTACTCGAAGCAAGTCAATGAGTAAATTAGTGGAAAAAGCTATTAAACTTTGATCATGTATACGAAGTTTTACGCCTATAGATTCAAGCAAAGCAATGGAATCTTTACTTAAGCGACCTGATTTTTGTATGGCAATGCGTAATCTCGAATTTTCTTGCATTTCTTTCCTTTTTTTGTAGTTAAAAGATTAATAGTAGCAAAAAATGGATAAAAATACAAAAAATATGATTTGAGTAGAAAAAGAAGTTTTTAGCCTTTAAAAAAAGGCTAAAAAATTAAGCTACAAATTCGATGAAAGCCATCTCTGCAGCATCGCCACGGCGAATTCTTGTTTTGATAATTCTTGTGTAACCACCGTTTCTATCTGCAAATTTAGGTGCGATTTCTGTTACAAGTTTATTGGTAGCTTCTTTATCTTGTAAGCTAGCAAACACTGCTCTATGGGCATTAAAGTCACCTTTTCTTGCACGAGTGATTAATCTTTCAACATAACCTCTTAATTCTTTTGCTTTAGGTAATGTTGTTTCTATTTTACCTGCTTTAATAATAGCAATGGTAAGGTTTTTTAATAAGGCTGCACGGTGAGTAGAAGTGCGACCTAACTTTCTATATCCATGTCTGTGTCTCATTGATTATCCTTCATTTTGTGCTTTTAATTCTGTAATTTTTTTCTTTAGCGTTTCTTTTGCACTATCACTGAGTTTTGAATTTCCTATAGGGAAGCCTATAGATTCCATTACGCTTTTGATCTCATCTAGAGATTTTTTACCTAGATTTTTCAAATCTGCAAGTTCACTTACACTCATCAAAGCAAGTTCGCCGATGTAAACTACATTTGCTTTTTCTAGGCAGTTAAAGCTTCTTGCGCTTAAGTTTAACTCAGTTATATTTTGAAGTAATTTCACATGCTCTACTTCATTACTTGGTGCTTGACTTCTTACAACACTTTGCGCATTAGTAATTTTACCAAACACTGATAATTGTTTATACATTGCCTCTAAAGCATTTTTAAAAGCATCACTTGGCGAAATTTGACCATCAGTTGTGATTGTAAAAACAACTTTTTCATAATCTGGGTTGTCTTCAAAAAGCACTTTTTCTATATCATAAACTGCATGTTTTACCGGAGTAAAGAACGCATCAAGTGCTATAAATTCAGGATCTAAGAAATTCTGAATTTCTTCAGAAGGCACATAACCTATACCTTTTTCAATGATTAAAGTGAATTCTAAATCCGCATCTTCATTGATAGTAGCAAGGTAGCTATCTGCATTCACAACTTCAACAACTTCATTGTTTAAGTCTTTTCCGCAAATTTCTTTTGGTCCTTTAAAACTAAAAGTTATGATTTCTTTTTCAGATTCTGTTTTTAGTTTAAATCTCAATTTTTTTAGATTGATAATAAACAATGCTACATCTTCAAGCATACCACGCATGCTATCAAATTCATGCGCTACGCCTTTGATTTTAACTCCTGTTGGAGCAAAACCTACTGTGCTTGAATAAAGCAAACGGCGCAAAGGATGCGCCAAAGTAATAGCATAGCCGATTTCAAAAGGCCATGCACTTACTTTTGCTACTGTATCACTGATATTTTCAATACTAAACTCTGTTGGTGTATAAGCAGAAGTTGTAATATGTCTCATATCAAAAACCTTTATTATTTAGAGTACAACTCAACGATATATCTTTCCTCAACTGGAATGATAACCTCTTCTCTTTCAGGTTTTCTTGTAAAAATTCCAAATCTTTTATCTTTTTCTACATCAACCCAAGCAACTATACCAGTTTGAGCAGTAAGTTCGATCGCTCTTGAAATTTGAGGATTATTTTTGCTTTTTTCAATCACTTCAATTTTTTGACCTGCTTCTACTCTATAACTAGGAATATCAACTCTTTTACCATTTACTAAAATGTGTCCATGAGTTACAAGTTGTCTTGCAAAACGGCGAGTTGTAGCAAAGCCCATTCTATAAACAACATTATCTAGTCTTTGTTCTAAAAGCTGAATTAAAAGCGCACCGGTATTACCGTCTTTTCTAGCAGCTTCGCTAAATAATCTTCTAAATTGTTTTTCGCTTACTCCATACATAAATTTAGCTTTTTGTTTTTCTCTTAGTTGGAGTCCGTATTCGCTGATTTTTGCTTTTCTTTGTCCATGTTGACCTGGTGCGTAAGGGCGTTTATCTAAAGCACTTTTACCTGCTAATCTTCTTTCGCCTTTCATTGCCAAGCTTACGCCAAGTCGTCTTTCTAATTTCTCTACTGGTCCTCTATATCTTGCCATTATAATTCTCCTAAATCTTATATCTTATTCTTAGACACGACGACGTTTTGGTGGTCTACAACCATTGTGAGCTAATGGAGTAATATCTTTTAAGAAAGTTACTTTAATACCTTCCATAGCACCTACACTCTTAACCGCTGTCTCACGACCACTTCCTGGTCCTTGTACTTTGATACCAACTTCTTTGATACCATGTTCTTTTGCTTTACTTAAAGCATCTTCAACTGCTTGTTGTGCTGCATAAGGAGTTGATTTTTTAGAACCTTTAAATCCTAAACCACCTGCACTACTCCAAGCGATAGCATTTCCCATTTCATCAGTTACAGTAACCATAGTATTATTAAATGTTGCACTGATATAAACTATACCTTTAGCTATATTTTTTTTAACTACTTTTTTCTTTACTACTTTTCTTTTTGCCATTTTCTATCCTTATGATTTTGCACCAACGGTTTTTCTCTTACCTTTTCTAGTTCTGGCATTTGTTTTTGTTTTTTGACCACGAACCGGTAAGCCTTTTCTATGTCTTAAGCCTCTAAAGCTTCCTAGATCCATCAATGCTTTGATATCCATAGCAACTTGTTTTCTAAGATCACCCTCAACCATATAGTTTTCTTGAATTTCTTTACGGATAGCTGCTGCTTCATCTTCACTTAACTCGTGAACTCTTTTATCATAAGAAATTCCGGTTTTATCTAAGATTTTTCTTGAAGTATGTAAGCCTATACCATAAATATAAGTCAAACCATATTCAATTCTTTTTTTCTTTGGTAAATCCACACCTGCAATACGAGCCATAAATTATCCTTGTCTTTGTTTGTGTTTTGGATTTTCGCAAATAATGCGAACTACGCCTTTACGACGAACTACTTTGCACTTGTCACACATCTTTTTAACAGATGGTCTAACTTTCATGCTTTTCTCCTGTTATTATAAATTCCACTTTTTTACAACTGCACCAGGTTTTTAGAGCAACCAACTATTTTCAAAATAAGTGGTGATTTTGAAAATACTTCTTCATACAGTTTTATTGCAATTTCTGCAAAAGTGCTAATTATATCTTACTTTTGCTTTCAAACAACTTAGACTTATTTGTATCTAAATGTAATACGTCCCTTATCAAGACTATAAGGTGTTAGCTCTACTTTAACTCTATCACCAGGCATAATCCGGATATAATGCATACGCATTTTACCCGCAATGTGACAAAGTATTACGTGTTTATTGTCTAATTCAACTTTAAAAGTTGCATTAGGTAAAGCTTCGATTACATTACCATCGATTTCGATAATATCATCTTTTGCCAATGCTTTTCTCCTTTCTATAAAATACAAAGCTAACATTTTATCACAATTTTTCTTTTAAATTTTTAATATTTTTCTACAAACACCGATATTTTTTACTATAATTACAGAATTACCACAAGAAGAAAGTATTTAAATGCCAAAAACTTTAACAAAAAGTGATTTAAAATCCCTTTCTTTATATTCTTTAGGAGGGGCTTTAGAATTTTATAATTTTATTATATTTATCTTTTTTGCTAATTATATTTCTACAAGCTTTTTTCCTAGCGAATTAGATGATTTTTGGAAGCTTTTAGGTACTTACACTATCTTTGCAACGGGGTATCTAACTAAGCCTTTTGCTAAAACCATTAAAAATTATTTTAAAACACAATTTTATTGCATCAAAGCACAAAATTTAAATATTATATTAATCATGCTTTCTACTTTCTCTCTGGCATTTATACCTACTTTTGAAAGCATTGGATATTTTTCTCTTGTGATTTTACTCTTTATTAGAATACTGCAAGGTCTTGCAATTGGCAAAGAATTTACTCATGCTTGGTCTTTTGTAAAAAGACACTCACCTGATGGTAAAGATGGTTTTTGTCTAAGCAGTGTCAATGTTTCTATGACGGCGGGTGTTATTTTTGCATGTTTAGCTACTTTGGCTATCCATCGATACTTTGTTTTAGAGGAAATTTATGCATATGCTTGGCGTTTTCCTTTTATTGTTGGTGGTTTTTTAAGCATGTTGCTTCTATATTTTGGAAAAACTTTAAAACAAAACTTCATAACTCAAAAAATACAACACAATCACCAAGAAAATTTTACTTTTAAAGATCTTTTTGAAAGCAAAAAAGACTTTTCAAAAATTCTAGCTACCATGCTTTTATCGTGGATGCTTACAGCTTACGTTATTATACTCACTCTGCTTATGCCTAATTTTATACCTGAAGTTTTGATTTTAGAAAAAATAGATGCTCTTTTGATTCAAATTATCGCGCCTGTGATATTGTCTTGTGGAACTTTACTAGCTGGAATTTGGGTTGATAAGTTTGGCTTTTTGATTACGACTTTTATTTTTGCTATAGGTTTTAGCTTTTCATGTTTTTTATATTTTTACTTTTTTTATGCACAAATTTTACATTTAAGTATATATTGTTATTTTATTGCATGTTTTTTTGGCGGGATCAATGCTTTAGCGCCTATCTTGATTTGTAAAATTTTTAATCCCGATAAAGATCTCACTAAAATTACATTTTCATATAATATTGCTTATGCAATAGCAGGTTTTTTTACACCACAATTTGTTTTCATATTACATTCTTTAGCAGTAAAACCTGATGAACCTTTTATATACGGGATTTTTACTTACACTTTGATCTTATCTCTTATAAGCCTTTTGATCGCGATATTTATTTATAAGAAATTAAGATTGTAGTGTTATAATTAATAAAAATTATTAATTAAAAATTTATATAAAGGAATGGATATATGAAAATTTTTAGTTTATTGATATTGACTTTATTGCCGCTTTATGCAGTTGAAATGATCACGCCCATACCAGAAAGTATACCTTATGATAAAGAAAAAGCTATTTTAGGAAAAAAACTTTATATGGATACAAGTCTATCAAAAGACAAAAAAGTATCTTGCAATAGCTGTCATAATGTTGCAAATTTTGGGGTAGATAACAAAACTTTCTCTACAGGTACCAATGGAATAGTAGATGAACCTTTTCATACGCCTACAAATTTCAATGCCATTTTTAATTTAGCCCAATTTTGGAGAGGTAATGCTAAAGATTTACAAGAACAAGCAAAACACCCTTTGCTTAATCCCAAAGAAATGGGTCTAAAAGATGATATAGAAGTTGAAAAAATCGTAAAAAGCAACACTTACTATGAAAAAGAATTTAAAAGACTTTATGGAGAAGTAAGCTTTGATAATATTGCTGATGCCTTGGCTGAATTCCAAAAAACTCTACTAACCCCTAACTCACCTTTTGATCGCTTTTTAAAGGGTGATAAAAATGCCATTAGTGAGCAAGCTAAAAGAGGATATAATGCCTTTTTATCAAATGGTTGTATCGCTTGTCATCAAGGACAGAATATAGGTGGAAATATGTACCAAAAAATGGGGGTTTTTGTGCCTTATGACAATGGAACCAATTGGCAAGGACGCTACGAGATCACTAAAGATCCACATGATAAATTTGTAGTCAAAGTTCCAAGTCTTAGAAATATAGCCAAAACCGCACCTTATTTTCATGATGGCTCCATGCCGACACTTGATGCTTGTGTGCAATTTATGGCGTATTATCAACTAGGTAAATTTTTAGAACAAGATGTGGTTGATGATATAGTTGCTTTTTTGAATTCTTTAACAGGAGAATACCATGATCCACTCAAATAAAAAATCTTTTTCTTTTTTAAAGCAGTTTATTGCTTTATCCGTGGTGGTTTTAATACTACTTTTAACTTTGACTTTATTTATTTTCAACACTTATAACACTACTAAAAGAAATTCTCTCATCATGAGTTCTTTTCAAAAATTAGAAATTTTAGACACTAAAATAGATGAAATTTTTAAAAATAGGTTGGATTTACAAAACTATGACATTAGCGTGGCTTTGATCCAAGAATTTGAAAATACCTTAGCGGTTTTAAAATCTAACGAGATAGATACAAAAAAACTTGAAGCTATTTTTCAAAAGAAAAACACTCAACTACAACACTTTAAATCAGCTAATTCTATTGTCATTAATTCAAAACTATATCTTTATGAAATCCAACAAGAAATCATTAAAGCAACCAACAAAATAGCACTAAGCACACAAGAAGCTAAGCAAATTAATGCGGTAGGAAGTATTTTAAGTATCATAGGAACTATGGATATTTTAGAACCATTGGTTCAAAATAGACTACAAGGCTTAATATCAAGCCTAAATGTAGAAAATTCTCAACTCCCACAAGAATTATTTGAACTTTTTAGTACACATTGTAAAATGATACTCAGTCAAGTTAAAGTCTTAAAAGAAAATTCTCAAAGTCATTTTGATCAAGAACTCCAAAAAGAAATCATTGCTTATAAAAATACCGTTGCTGAAACAATCAACCTCAACAATAAGTACAATTTATACATTGCAATAGGAATTTTTATATTTACCTTGATTGTATTGGTGTTTTTTATATCACTTACCTTAAAAAAAGTAATCATACCTATTTCATTGTTAGAAAAACTTAGCTCTAATTTAGCGGGCGAACATGCTAATTTAAATGCAAGATTAGATATTGATAAAAAAAGTGAATTAGCTACGAGTGCGGGTTATATTAATTCTTTTATACAAACTGTGCAAAATTCTGTATTAGAAGCGATACAAACTGCTAACTCAAGCCATGCTAGCTCTCAAAAGCTTTCTAAAAACGCTGAAGTATTACAACAAAGTTCTCTTTTACAACACGAGCAAATTTCTAATGTTTATAAAATTGGATCAGTTTTAGAAAGCCATATTGACTTAACCCAAAATCTTGCAAAAGATACCATCAAAGATATGTATGATATGCAAGAAGTAATGACAAAAGTAGAAAGCACACTCAAAGAACTAGTAGAGTTGATTTTACTAAGTGGAGAAAAAGAACAAAGTGTATTAAGTGCTATGGATATGCTAGTACAAAGTGCTGATAGTATCGTAGAGGTTACAACAACCATTAAAGATATCGCCGATCAAACCAATTTGCTTGCATTAAATGCTGCTATTGAAGCTGCACGTGCTGGTGAACATGGTAGAGGATTTGCTGTTGTTGCAGATGAAGTTAGAAATTTAGCTGAAAAAACTACAAAATCACTAGTTGCTATAGAAACTACCGTAAAAACCATCGTGCAACAAATCAGTGACAATAAAAGCTTAATGGATGGTATTCACCAATCTATGAGTGACACCTCAAGCAAAGCAAATATTTTACAAGGCGAAGTGGGCACTTCCATAGAGAAACTAAAAACAAGTATTCATTCTACACAAATTATGGAAGAAAAAAGCGATGAGTCAAAAGCTAAAATGAATGAATTAGAACAAAATATAGAAAAAGTAACTGAACTTGCAAACTGTGTGAAAAACTACTCTCTTGAATTAACCCAAATTTCACAAGGTGTTTTAGAAGATGCTTCAAAGCTTTCAGAAAAGCTAAAAACATTTGAGTAAGAAAGTAAAACTTTCTTACTTAGATAAAATATCTGCTTTTCCATTGATAATCGCAACACAATGCTCATAATGGGCTGCATTTAAACCATCTTTACTTCCTGCCTCCCAGTTGCCTTTTAAATGCACTGGCGTGCCATCTTTTTGACACACCATAGGCTCTATACAAAATACCATACCATTTTTGATCTTTGGACCACTTTTTGCACTAGCACCTGGCTCTAGATAGTTTGGAATTTCAGGCTCTCCGTGTGGTTTTTTGCCTATACCGTGTCCACAATAGCCCTTTAAAGGCACAAAACCTCTTTGAGTAATAAACTCTCCAAGTTCATAAGAAAGCTCTTTAAAACGCATGCCTTCTTTTATAATATCTATAGCATAATACAAAGCATCTTTAGCACAAGCAATCAACGCCTCATCGGTGGCTGAAATTTTGCCTATAGGAATAGTTCTTGCCGCATCTCCATAATATCCATCTATGCATGTACCCACGTCAAGTCCTAAAATATCACCTTCCTTTAAAATACGCTCATCGCCTATACCATGGATGCAAGCTTGATTAAGCGAAATACAAATACTACCTGGAAAACCATACAACCCTTTAAATGATGGCTTTGCCCCATGTTTTAGTATAAATTCTTCTGCTTTGATGTCAATTTCTTTTAAACTCATGCCTGGCACAATAATGCTTTCTAGATAATCAAGCGTTCTAGCTACAAGCTCATTTGCCTTGCGTAATTTTTCTATTTCTGCTGGTTTTTTGATTTCTATCATTTAGTATTTTCCTTAAAGTTTTTAAAAATTTAGCATTTATGGGCTTTTAAAAGCTTTAAGGTTAAAACCTTAAGTTTTACAACTTAAGGTTTTAACATACACTTGTAAGATTAGTAGCTAAACCGCCTAAGGAGGTTTCTTTGTATTTTGAGTTCATATCCTTGCCGGTTTCATACATAGTTTTTATAACCTCATCAAGACTTACTTTTGGTGTAGATTTTCTACTCATTGCCATTCTAGCAGCCGAAATGGCCTTAATCGCCCCAAAAGCATTTCTTTCTATACAAGGAATTTGCACTAGACCACTCACTGGATCACAAGTTAATCCTAAATGGTGCTCCATTGCAATTTCTGCTGCATTACATGCTATTTTTGCATCAAAACCCATTACAGTAGCCATAGCACCTGCTGCCATAGAACTTGCACTTCCAATTTCTGCTTGGCAACCAGCTTCAGCACCACTGATACTTGCATTTTTCTTATAAAAAGAACCTATTAACATCGCAGCAAGCAAAAAGTTAATAGCTTTTTCATCATTAAACCCAACCGTGTGATTTTTAAGATAAAGCATAACAGCTGGTACAACCGCACACGCACCATTAGTTGGTGCAGTTACCACTCTTGCTCCGCTTGCATTCTCTTCTGCTACTGCAATAGCATACAAAGAAATAAAGTCAATAATCCCCAAAGGATCGCTTGTCATCGCTAAACGCTCATTTAACCCTTTAGCACGGCGTTTTAAGCGTAAATTTCCTGGAAGATAATCTGAACTTGGATGAATTCCATTATAATAAACTTCTTGCATAACCTCCCAAATTTCTAAACAATAAGCTCTAATTTCTTCCTTGGTATGAAATTGAAGCTCATACTCATAAGAAAGTTTTGCTAAGTCCCATGACTTTTCTTCACAAATTCTTAAAGCATCGCTAGCATGATTAATATCAAGTTCTAATTTAGCATGTTTTTGCTCACTAGAACCATCTTTATGTTTTTGAAGCTCAGCTTCACTCATCACAAAACCACCGCCCACCGAATAATAAATTTCTTCTGCGATGATTTCATTATCTTGACCATAAGCACTTACCTTTAAGCCATTTTCATGTAAAGGTAAAAAATCTTTTTCAAAAATCAAGTCTTGATCATAATCAAAACTTAATTCTTTTTGGGCATTTAAAACCAAAATTTTATCTTGCAAAATTTTATTAAAAACACGATCTTGCAAAGCAGCATTTAACTCTTTTGCTTTTAAACCACTTAAACCCCATATAATAGCTTTATCACTTAAATGGCCTTTGCCAGTTAATGACAAAGAACCATAAAGTCTGATTTGAATTTTTGTAATTTGCGTGATTTTATCTTTAATCTTTTCACAAAACATATTACCCGCTAACATTGGTCCTAAAGTATGAGAAGATGAAGGACCAACACCAACTTTAAATATACTTAAATTACTACTCATTCATTTGCACCTTAAAAAGTATAGATTACAGTTATGATTGTCAAAATTCCTGTAATAAACACAAAAGCATCTAATGCTTTGTTTTGGAATTTTTTCATTTTAGAAACAGTATAAATTGCAATCATTGGCATTAAGAATAAAATCGCTGCGATAATTGGCCCACCTAAACTTTCAATGAAACCTAAAATACTTGGATTAATATAAGCAGTGACTAACATTACAATATACATTACCAAAGTTGAATAAACTGCGATTTTTTTCAAATCAGGATTTTCATTACCTGCTAATTTGCAACATTTTCTCACTATACCATAAGCACCTTCTCTTGCACCAAAATAGTGCCCAAAGAAAGAACTAGAAATTGCTAAAAATGCAATCAATGGACCACCATAAGAAATAAAAGGATTATCAAGTTTATTTGCAAAATAAGAAAGAACAGGGATATTTTGTGCTCTAGCTTCATTAAGCTCTGCAGGAGTTAAAGAAAGCACACAAGATACAACAAAAAACATAACAAAAGCAAGCAACATTACAGAAGTTCTAAATAATACTTGATTTGCTTTTTGCACTGAATTATCAGTGTATTGTCTTTTCATACTTAAAGAAAAAGTAGAAATTGCTGGTGAGTGGTTAAAAGAAAATACTAAAACCGGTAAGGTTAACCATACTATAGTGATAAATTCTTTTGTACCAGGAATAGCACTAAAACTTTCAAATGACCATTGTGGAATAAGATACAACGAAAACAAGAATAAAATAGCACATAAAGGATAAACCAACCATTCACATACCTTGGTGATAAGCTCTTCACTAAAAAGCATAATAAGCATAAAAATACTTACCAAAACAAACGCAAAAACTGCTCTAAAAAATGGAAGTAAATTAGCTATTGTTTTTCCTTGTTCATTTACACTTGTTTCATACATTGCACTAATTGTACTTGCAAGAGAACCATTTGGATCTAAAAGTGGTAAAAACTGATGATAAATAAAACTCTCAAAAGTATTTGTTATACCTACGCAATATGCTAAACAAATTGGGAAGATTGCAAAGAAATAAAGTATAGAAATAAAAATACTTACTTTTCTACCAAAATACTCCTCAGCCGCATGAGTAATGTCTTTATCATTACCATTTGCTTGACACACAAAACGACTTAAAGCTCTATGACTTAAATATACCATTGGAAAAATGATCAAAGTCATTACAACAACCGGCCAAAAGCCACCAACACCTGCTTTAATAGGCAAAAATAAAATTCCCGCACCAACTGCTGTCCCAAAAAGAGAAAGCATCCAACGCGTATCAAAAGAATTCCACTTAAGATTATCCACATTTTCTCCTTGTAAAAACAATAAAAAGTCTTTAATAAAAAACTTTTTTATTATTTTCTTGTTATGTTTTTTGCGTTTCAAAGCATTTTAATAATAAAAAAACAACACTTTTTAAAACACATGGCGTTACTATAATAAAAAAAAATTAATTTTTCTTAAAACCGTGTAACAATAAAAAAAATATTTCTCTATATGATAATATTTTGTTAAAAATAGCAATAATAAGTATTTTTTTGCATTTATTTAATATATAACTCAATACTGATTTTTATCATTTTGTAATATAATTTCAAATTTTTAAAAGGAGTAAAATTGCATCATTATAAAAAAGCTGTCATTGCTTTGGCATTAAGCTCATTTTGTATGGGTGTAACTGAATTTGTAATGGCTGGAGTGTTAATTGATATACAAAATTACTTCAACATTGACGCAAAGACTGCAGGTTGGCTTACTACTTTATATGCAATAGGAGTAGTTGTTGGGGCTTTATCTTTTACTATTTTTCTAAGTCCTTATCAAAGACATGTTCAATTGATTGTTAATATCTCGATTTTTGCACTTGCTAATTTAGCGATTTATTTTAGCGATAGTTTTTACCTGAGTGCATTTGCAAGATTTATCGCAGGTACGCAACATGGAGTGTTTTACATCATTGCTACCTTGGCTATTGTATCCATTGCTCCAGAAAATAAAAAAAGCCAAGCCATTGCGATCATGATAACAGGACTTACAGTGGCATTAATTAGCGGGGTTCCAATAGGAACTTTCATCGGGCATTATTTTGGTTTTAAATATATATTCTTACTTATTTTTATTTTAAGTGTAATTGCACTTTTGGGAATTGTATTCATGATGCCAAAAAATATTCATTCTAATCCTATCCGTTTTAAAGATTTCATTCCTGCATTTTCTAACACCAATCTTTTGATGACTTATACCATTTCTATATGTGGATGTGGGGCGCATTTTATACTTTATACATATTTACAAAAACTATTAGTTGAAAAAAGTGGTTTTGATGTTGCGATGATTGGTTATATTTTACTATTTTATGGAATATGCGCCATATTTGGCAATCTTTGGGGTGGAAAAATGGTTGATAGATACGGCGCGGTTTATTCTTTGAGAATCATACTAAGCATTCAAGTGTTGATTTATCTTAGCTTTTTACTAACAATGCATTCTCAGATCTTAGTGATAGTATCTTTATCACTCATAGGGTTTTTTTCTTTTTCTACTATTTCAGCTTTTAAAGTTTTAAGCATAGCAAAAGCCAAGCGATACACTCACAAAGCCCAAGAAAGTACAGTAAGTGTCAACGAAGCCTCGTTTAATGTGGGCATTGCACTTGCATCTTTTATCGGGGGTTTGGTTTTGACCTATTTTGGTATAGAGTTTAATGCGTTATTTTCGGCGATATTTGTCTTGCCTGCTTTACTTATTGTTTTTATATTTGCTAAAGACAAAATACATCGTATCCAAAGGAAGATTTAATCAAATAAACTTTTTTCAATACACTTTAGCATAAAGCTTTTTCGGTGCAAAGGCGAATTTCCAAATGCTTGGATTTTTTCTATATGAGCTTTTGTACCATAACCTTTATGTTTTTCAAAATCATAGTTTTTATATATTTTAGAAAAATAACACATTTTTTGATCACGGCTTACTTTGGCTAGTATGCTTGCAGCTGATACTTCTTGCACTTTCATATCAGCTTTGATCATAGTTTTTACACCTACTACGCCATAGTTTAAATTGCCATCATATAAAATATCATCTTCACTAAAATGCTTTTTGATGATTTTTAAACCTAGTTGCAAGCATTGACTAAGTCCTAAGGTGTCAATTTGCAAAGGTGAAAAAGCAAGAATTAAAAAATTTGAATGTGCAAGGATTTGTCCATATAATTCCTCTCTTTTTTTTGCACTCAACTTCTTAGAATCAGTCAAGCCATCAATATCTCCAAAAAGCTTACAAGCACTCAAATGCATATCTCCAGCTAATGCACCACGCCCAGCTTCATCTACTCCAACTAAAGCCATTATCTTTCCTTTATAATGCGATATTGTTCTACTAATTTTTCTAAAGTATAACTCATATTTGCTGGAGAACTTGAAGGGAGTTCTAAAAAGTCTTTATCTGGATAAAACTTAGCAAAATACTTACTTGCGATTTTTCCCAATACACAGATTTTTTCTATCTTTGCTTTTTTCAAAATGATATTAATATCATTTGCCTTTGCATAAGAAATGGTTTTATCGTCTGAATTTTTAATCTTACAACTTGCTATTACATCCCATAAAGCAATATGATGAGTTTTTAAAAATGCTTTTTGATCAGCTATAGTTTTCAACTTACAATCATATAAAATTTCAAAAATTCTCCAAAATCGGTTTTTATTATGCTGATAGTAAAAATTTTCTTGTCTTGATTTTATAGAAGGAAAAGAACCTAAGATTAAAATTTGTGCGTTTTCATCAAAAAAAGGTTCAAAAGGATGAGTTAAAATCTGCATGTTTTAGCCTTGATAAAAATAAAATTATTTTATCATTTTTATCAAGGTTTTTAAAAATTATCCTAAAAATTCACGTTTAAAATACTCTTTTGGAGCTCTACACAAAGGACAGGCATTTGGTGCTTTTTTACCACGATGAATATGCCCACAAACTTCACATACCCATAATTCTTCTACATCTGAATTAAAGAAGTCTTCCTCTTCAAGCATTTTTTTAAGCGCTAAATACTCTCTTTCGTGTTCTATCTCTACCTTGCCTATAGCAGTGAATAATCTTGCGATATTTCTTTTACCCTCATCTTCTGCGATTTTTGCAAAATTAGGATACATTGTGGTATGTTCGTAATTTTCTCCATCTGCTGCGCAGATTAAATTTTTTGCAGTTTCCTCTAAAGCTTTACCATCTACTAATTCATGGTACGCTTTAAATTCAGCTCTTGCGTGCCATTTTTCATTTTCCGCTGCTTCTTTAAAGTGTCTAGCAATAGCATGCCAACCTTCTTCTTGAGCAATATCAGCAAACAAATCATACTTATTTCTAGCCATAGATTCACCCGCAAAAGCTTTCATTAAATTAACCGCGGTCAAATCCTGAGTAATGCACTCCATTTCTTGTCCACAGCAACTTAGTGTTCCACCACCTACATTTTGTACTTCTACCTCATTGCCACATTTTTGACATTTGTAACTTTCATATTGTCTCATTGTATATCCTTGATCAGTTAAATAAGTGGATTAAAAGAAATTCACCCAAATGGTATTTTAACATTTGGGTGTTAAGATATTAGTATTTTAAGAAATATTCTTGGATTTTTTTAGGATTGGTTGTTTTAGTTAATGCAAGCATTAACAATACTCTTGCTTTTTGAGGACTCATATCGCCTGTATCAATAAAGCCAAGTTTTGCATCCGCTGAACTTACTGCCACTCTACCAGATGCTACACGTGAACTAACTGCTACATTAAGTCCTTTTTTAAGCAATTCTTTTAATACATTTTTTTGATAATCATGTATACTACCTGCGCCTGTTCCTGCTACCACAATACCTTTAGTTCCATTTTCAAACAATGCCTTTGCAGCAACACCACTACCATCATTTGCATAACTATAAAGAATATCAACTTTTGGTAATTCTTTTAACTTGCTAACATCAAATGGAGATTTTTTAGTGTGTAATTTTGTATTTGTGTTGTAAAAAAATACTTTACCATCTACGATATAACCCATATCTCCCATATCAGGCGAACTAAAAGCATCTACATTTAAGCTATGAGTTTTCATCACACCTCTAGCGCTTTGAATTCTATCATTCATAGCTACCATTACACCTTTGTTTTTTGCTTCAGGATTGGCTGCTAAAGCCACAGCATTGTAAAGATTTTTAGGACCATCTGCACTAATTGCGGTCGATGGGCGCATTGCTCCAACTAATACAACTGGCTTATTGCTTTTAACGGTTAAATTTAAAAAGTATGCGGTTTCTTCCATGGTGTCAGTTCCATGTGTGATCACCACTCCATCTACATCAGAATTTAAAAGGCGATTAACCTCTTTAGCAAGTTTAAGCCAAATTTCATTTGTCATATCTTTACTATCAATATTCGCAACTTGTTCTCCGCTAATTACAGCTAAATCCTGAATTTGAGGCACTGCTTTAATCAAAGCATCTACACCCAAAACCCCCGCTGTATAACCTGTAGTAGCTACTGAACTATCAATCGATCCTGCGATAGTCCCGCCTGTAGCTAAGATCGCAACTTTTGGTTTTGCTTCCAAAATTCCCGCTCCTAAACTTAGTGCCATAGCTGCACACATTAACATTTTTTTCATGTTAGTCCTTTCTTAAAAATGGAAAGATTATAATGCAACTATGTTTAAATAAAAATAAATTATAAATAAAAAATAAATTCTTAATAAAAATTAGCTTTTATTAACTACAAAACAACTTAAAGCCATAACTTTGCAATTCTTTCTAATTTTTTTACATCACTAGAAGCATAAAATTTAACAGTTGCTTCCTTTTGAATAGTCTTTAGATCAAATTCTTGTTGCAATTGCAAGGCTATAGCTTCACCTGAGTGGATTAACTTTACATTAGCTCCAAAGTATTCTCCCAATGCTTGTGCAATCAAAGGAAAATGAGTACATGCTAAAATTAAAGCACTAGGTTTAAACTCAAGCCCTTTAAAATAGTGTTCAAAGGCTGCGTTTAAAAAGTTACCATGAAAAATTCCTTCTTCAACCATTGGCACAAAAAGTCCCGTTGCTTTTTCTTCTACCTTCAAAAAACCTTCTTGCAATAAAGCTTGTTTATATGCATGAGAATTTACCGTAGCTTGTGTTGCAATGACTAATATATTAGAGTTTTTATCTTTTAAAGAATTTTTTACCGCTAAAACTCCTGCATCTATCACACCAAGAACTGGGAAAGGAGCATTAGCTCTTAAAATTTCTAAAGCATACGCGCTGACTGTGTTACAAGCGATAATAAGCATATCAACTTTTTTTTCTTTGAAAAACTCTAAAGCTTCTAGAGAAAATTTGATGATAGTATCTTTATCTTTTACCCCATAAGGTACTCTTGCTGTATCGCCATAGTAGATGTATTCTTTAAAAAGTTTTGCATGAAGTAAAGATTTTAAAACGCTAAGACCACCTACACCGCTATCAAAAACGCCTAATCTCATTTTTAAAACCTTTAAAAAGAGAAGAAAGTAGAAAAATCTACTTTCTTATAAGCCTACTGCACTTAAAGTTTGGTATTTATTCATATAAATTTGAGCTTCAATTTTTCTCATTGTATCTAGCGCAACTTGCACTACGATCAAAACAGAAGTTCCACCAAAATAAAAAGGCACACCAAATAGCTTTACAATCAGCCACGGCAATGTAGCTACAAGTCCTAAGTAAATAGAACCTGAAAGTGTTAATCTTGATGCTACCTCATTAAGATAATTTGCGGTTCCTTCACCTGGTCTAATACCTGGTATAAAACCACCTTGTCTTTTAAGATTTTCAGCTATATCTTTTGCATTAAATACAATAGATGCATAAAAATACGCAAAGAAAATAACAAGCAAAAACGTTAAAAAGTGAAAGAAAAATCCATTTGGATTTAAAAAGTCATAAATTTTTAACACATATTCGTTTGTACTTGTTTGTAAAATAGTACTTGGAAACATCAAAATCGCGCTCGCAAAAATAGGAGGAATAACACCACTTAAGTTGATCTTAATAGGTATATAATTCATAATACGCTTGTTTTGATTTTGCATGATTACTTTTCTTGAGTAAGAAATAGGAATTCTTCTCTCTCCAAGCTCTACTACTATAATAGCCCAAATAGTAAGTAAAATTACAACTAAAATGGCAATGATAGTCAAGAAATTCATCTCGCCTGTATTTACCAAATTTACTGTTCCACTAATTGCACCTGGAATTGTAGAAACAATACCACCAAAGATAATTAAAGAAATACCATTTCCTATACCACGTTGAGTGATTTGCTCACCTATCCACATTAAGAGCATAGTACCTGCAAGCATAGAAATAGCAGAAAGCGCAATGAAAGTGTTCATATCAATCATAATGGCTGATTGACCTGCTTTTCCGTGAAGACTTTGCAAGCCGATAGAAACACCTATACTTTGCACTAAAGTGATAGCTATAGTAGCATAACGAATGATTTGCATGTATTTTTGCATACCATCGCGTTCTTTTTTCATTTTTCCTATATTAGGAAAAGTTGCCGCTAAAAGCTCCATAATAATCGAAGCAGTAATATAAGGCATAATGCCTAGAGAGATGATGCTAAGTCTTTCAGCAGCACCCCCACTAAACATATTAAACAAGCCTAATGCATTAGATGCATTAGAATCAAAAAATTCCTTGATAACACTGACATTAACCCCCGGAACTGGAACATAAGCTAGTATTCTATAAGCGAATAAAAAAGCTAATGTTATGAGAATTTTATTTGTCAATGTTTTATTCATTATTTTTGTCCGCTAAAAGTGATCTTCTCATCTTTGATTTTGCTAGCAAGATCTTTAGCGCTTGCCCCAATAAGCTTAACTTTGTTTACATTTTTTGAAAGCTTATGAATGCTATTGATTGTTTCAAATGTAATTTCGCTAAGCTCTTTGATCGCTGTGATTTTTTCAACATTAATCACATAAGGTTTTTCGAATTTAGAAGTAAAACCTACTTTTGGTAAACGTCTTTGAAGTGGCTGTTGACCCCCTTCA
This sequence comes from Campylobacter sp. P255, assembly GCF_003627915.1. NCBI lineage: Bacteria > Pseudomonadati > Campylobacterota > Epsilonproteobacteria > Campylobacterales > Campylobacteraceae > Campylobacter > Campylobacter sp. P255. The sequence continues at coordinate 12,747 of NZ_NREN01000010.1, read as the reverse complement.
AAACCTCTTTTTTCGTTATAACCTTTTCTAGCAGTTTGGCCTTTTCCACCTTTAGTAGAAGTTTTACCCATACCACTACCTTGACCACGGCCTATTCTTTTGGTTTTATGTGTTGAACCTGGTGCTTTTGTTAAATTCATTGATTATCCTTTAAGCATTGTAAGTGCTTTGATAGTAGCACGCACAACATTTGCTGAATTGTTTGAACCTAAAGACTTTGTTAGAATGTCTTTAATACCTGCAAGTTCCACGATAGGACGTGTTGAACCACCTGCAATAACTCCTGTACCTTCGCTTGCTGGTTTAAGTAAAATTCTACTTGCGTTGTATTTTACTTCTACATCATGAGGGATAGTTGAGCCTTTTGTTTTTACTTCAACAATATTTTTAAAAGCATCATCAACTGCTTTTCTGATAGCATCTGGAACTTCTTTAGCTTTTCCATAGCCTACACCAACTAAACCTTTTCTATTTCCAACGATAACTAAAGCAGTAAATCTAAATCTTCTACCACCTTTAACAACCTTAGTAACCCTGCCGATATCGACGATTACTTCTTCAAATTCTTCTCTATTATATTTTTCCATCGATCTTCCTTTTGGGTTATAGTTTGATTCCGTTTTCTCTTAGTGCTTCAGCTAATGCTGCAATCACACCATGGTATAAATAACCATTTCTATCAAACACTGCTTCTTCTATGTTTTTAGCTTTTAAAACTTTTGCAAATTCAGCTGCTATTTTTTTAGCGCCTTCTTTGTTTGCTTTAACGCCAAGTTTTCTTCCATCAACTGCTGCTAAAGTTACTGCTTTAACATCATCGATAGCTTGGATATATAAAGTTCTGTTTGATTTAAAAACAGAAACTCTTGGAAGAGCTTGTGTTCCTGAAATTTTTGCTCTAATTCTTTTTTTTCTTTTAATTCTTAAAGATATTTTTCTTTTTAATACATTTGCTCTCATATTCTATCCTTACTTCTTAGATGTCTTACCAGCTTTGCGGATAATACGCTCATCTGAATATTTAACACCTTTTCCTTTGTAAGGCTCAGGTGGTCTAAATTCACGAATTTGAGCAGCAACTTGACCTACCACTTGTTTATCACTACCTTTGATAATCACATTGTTTTTATCAACGGTAATTTCTATACCTTCTGGAATAGCATAGTTGATAGGATGAGAAAAACCTAAAGCAAGTTCAAGAACTTTACCTTTTAACGCAGCTTTATAACCAACACCGTTGATTTCTAAAGTTTTGCTAAAACCATCAGTTAAACCGATGATGATGTTTTGTGCTAAAGCTCTATAAGTTCCCCAATAAGCTCTACTTTGTCTATCTTCACCTTTAGGAGAGAAAAGAATTTGTCCTTCTTTAATCTCAACATTAACATTTGCTTTTATATCAAGCTCTTTTGCTAAATTTCCTTTTTTGAATTTTAGCAAGTTACCTTCTAATTTTACTTCTACTCCACTTGGAATAGCAACTGGTTGTTTACCTATACGAGACATTCATTTTTCCTTTTTACTTGTCTACGATATGACTACTTTATAAGAATGGATACCGAATACCATAAAAAGTAGAAACTCTTACCAAATGGTACATAAAACTTCGCCGCCAACGCCTGCTTTATAAGCTTCATCGTTAGCCAAAACACCCTTTGAAGTGCTTACTACGATAGTACCATAACCGTTTTTAAATCTTTTGATCTCATCTTTGCCTTTATAAACACGACGACCTGGTTTAGAAACACGTTTAACTTCGTTAATTACGCTTCTACCTTTTTCATCGTATTTTAAAACTACGTTGATGAATTTCTTTTTATCTTCTTCAACAACATTAAAGCTTTCGATATAGCCTTTAGCTTGGAAAATTCCAAGTAAAGCTTCGATAACTTTAGAATGCAAAAGTTGAGTAGTTTCTAGTCTTCTCATCCCTGCATTTCTAATTCTTGTTAGTGAATCTGAAATTAAATCATTTATCATGGTTCTTTCCTCTTACCAACTTGCTTTTTTAAGACCAGGAATTAAACCTTCATTTGCCATTTTTCTTAAGCAAACTCTACAAATTCCAAAATCTCTATAAACTGAATGTGGTCTTCCACAAATTTGGCATCTAGTATACCCTCTAACGCTAAATTTAGGTTTGCGGGCAGCTTTTGCAATCATTGATTTTTTAGCCATATTACTTTCCTTTTGCAAATGGCACGCCAAATAATTCTAATAATTTTTGTGCCTCTTTATCTGATTTTGCTGTTGTAACGATAGAAATGTTCATACCATGAGTTCTTAAGATTTTATCATATTCAACTTCTGGGAACATTAACTGCTCATCTAAACCAAAGTTATAGTTTCCTCTTCCATCAAAACCATCTCTTGGAAGACCTCTAAAGTCTTTAACACGAGGAAGAGCAATAGTAATAAGCTTGTCTAAGAAAGCATACATATTGTCTTTTCTTAATGTTACCATTACACCTACTGGAAAGCCTTCTCTTACTTTAAAACCAGCAACTGATTTTTTAGCTTTTGTGATAACTGCTTTTTGTCCAGCGATCAATGAAATAGTATCTGCAACATTTTGTAATACTTTTTGATCTTTTGCCAATTCCCCAGCACCTACGCTGATTACAACTTTTTCAATAAAAGGAATAAGCATAGGGTTTTTGATATCAAATTCTTTTACTAAAGCAGCTTTGATGCTTTGATCGTATTTTTCTTTCAATCTCATCATCTTATTCTCCTGCCTTTGCTACATTTGAAATATCCATTGGCATTTCTTTATTGATAAAACCGCCATTTGGATTTTTATCACTTGGCTTAACAGCTTTTTTAGCAATTTTACAACCCTCAACAATAACTTTATTTGTTTTAGGAAATACTGCTAAAACTTTACCTGTTTTGCCTTTGTCATCACCTGCGATAACTTTAACCATATCATTCTTTTTAATTTTTAATTTCATTACAACACCTCCGGTGCTAGTGAAACAATTTTCATAAAGCCACCATATCTTACTTCACGACCTACTGGTCCAAAAATACGCGTTCCGATAGGCTCTCTTTTAGCATCAAGAATAACCGCTGCGTTTTCATCAAAACGAATTAAAGAACCATTATCTCTATGAATTTCTTTTTTAGTTCTAACGATAACCGCTTTTACCACTTGACCTTTTTTTACTTTACCATTTGGTAGAGCTTTTTTTACAGATGCAACGATCACATCACCAACAGTAGCGTATCTTCTTTTACTACCACCTAAAACCTTAATACACATTAATTCTTTTGCACCGCTATTATCAGCAACTGCAAGCCTAGTAAAACTTTGAATCATTACTCAACTCCTGCTGATACTATAGTTTTTAAGCGAAATGATTTTCTCTTAGAAAGTGGTCTACATTCAATAGCAACTACAGTATTTCCCACTTTAAGTTCATTTCTTTCATCATGAATTAAATATTTTTTAAAGCGTTTTACGATTTTTCTGTATTTTGGGTGAACCACTTTTCTTTCAACCAAAATTGTTGCTGTTTTATCTCCAGCAATTTGAACAACAACGCCTTGAATTTCTCTTTTAAATGCCATTTTCTATCCTTATTTTAAAGCGCTAATTGCAGTATTGATTCTAGCGATGTCTTTTTTAACTTCGCTAATCTCTTTAGGATTAGTTAGCTGCATTGTTTTTAGCTTTTGTCTTAAAGTAAATAAAAGCACCTTTTTTTCTTTTAGCATTGTTGCAAGCTCACCTGCTGTTTTATCTTTAATCTCAGTATATTTCATTTTGGCTCTCTCTTGTAACAAACTTAGTTTTAAATGGCAACTTATGCATCGCTAAAGTTAAAGCTTGTCTTGCCATTTCTTCATTAACCCCTGCCATTTCATAAATGATACGACCTGGTTTAATGTTCATTACCCATTCCTCAACTGCACCTTTACCTTTACCCATACGAGTTTCTAAAGGTTTTTTAGTTAGAGGTTTATCTGGGAAAACTCTAATCCAAGTTTTACCTTGTCTTTTTACAAAACGAGTTAAAGCAATACGAGCTGCTTCGATTTGACGTGAATTGATACGGCCAGCTTCAGTTGCTTTTAGGGCATAATCACCAAAAGTAAATTCAGTCCCTCTATTGGCATAACCTCTGTTACGCCCTTTCATCATTTTACGATATTTTGTTCTTTTTGGCATTAACATGATTATTTACCTCTTCTTGCTCTTCTAGTTTTTTTAGCTGGAGCGTTTTCTTCGGTTTTTTCAGGTTGAACACCCTTTTGTAAAACTTCACCTTTGAAGATCCATACTTTAATACCTATGTTTCCATAAGTAGTGTGTGCTTCTGCAAAACCGTAATCGATTTTTGCTCTTAAAGTGTGAAGTGGAACACGACCTTCTAGGTACCATTCAGTTCTTGCCATTTCAGCACCACCTAAACGGCCTGAAACTGAAACTTTAATCCCTTTGGCACCTGCTTTTTGCGCTCCTTGAATTACTTTTTTCATTGCTCTTCTAAAAGCAATTCTTTTTTCAAGTTGAGTAGCAACACTTTCAGCTGCAAGTTGAGCTGAAGCACCTGCTTTTCTTTCTTCTTTGATATTGATATTAACTTCTTTTTTAATTAGATCTTGAAGTTCTTTTCTTAAGATATCAACATCGCTACCTTTTTTACCAATAATAATCCCTGGTCTTGCAGCTACAACAGTTACTCTTAATTTTTTCGCTGTTCTTTCTACAAGAATTTGGCTAATTCCTGCATAATAAAGTTTTCTTTTTAAGAAAGTTCTGATTTTATAATCTTCACCAATATTTTCTGCTAAATTAGCTTTTGTAGGAAACCATCTTGATTCCCAGTTTCTGTTAATTCCTAGTCTTAAACCAATCGGATTTACTTTTTGTCCCATATTAGCTTTCCTTTTTCACTGATGCTTTTTTAGCTTTTGTAGTTTTTTCAGCACTTGCTTCTACTTTACTAACTTCTACCAAAATGTGTGAAGTTGGCTTTCTAATACGACTAGCACTTCCTCTAGCTCTTGGTCTAAATCTTTTTAAAACCGCACCAGCATCAACACGACAACTTGAAACAACAACTTCATTTGCTTCAAATCCGCCATTTGCTACAGCACTTGAAATAGCATTTGCTATAAATTTAGCACCTTTATTTGGCATAAATTTCAAACTAGCTAATGCAAGCTCTGCATTCATACCTTGAACTTCTCTAGCAATCAATCTCGCTTTAGTTGGAGATAATCTTATGAATTTAATTAATGCTCTACTCATAAATCTCCCTTACTTACCTATTTTCTTTTGAACAGAGCCTTTGTGACCCTTAAATGTTCTAGTAGGTGCAAATTCACCTAGTTTGTAACCGATATGATTTTCAGTAACATACACTGGGATAAAGCTTTTTCCATTGTGAACATTAAAAGTTAAACCTATCATATCAGGTATAATAGTGCTGCGTCTTGACCAAGTTTTAATTGGCTTACCATCGTTAGCTTTTTTAGCAGCGATGACTTTTTTCATTACATGGTCATCAACAAAAGGACCTTTTTTTAGTGACCTAGCCATCTTACTTTCCTTTTCTTCTTGAAATTATTAGCTTATCGCTAGCTTTTTTACGGCGAGTTTTAGCACCTTTAGTTGGTTTACCCCATGGAGTAACTGGATGACGGCCTGAATTTTTCTTACCTTCACCCCCACCGTGCGGGTGATCAACTGGGTTCATCGCAGAACCTCTTGTTTGAGGACGAATACCTCTATGGCGATTTCTACCAGCTTTACCGATAGTCACGTTTGACCATTCTTCGTTACCAACTTCACCGATACTTGCCATACATTCAGCTAAAACTTGTCTCATTTCACCACTAGCAAGTCTTAAGATAACGTATTTTTCTTCTTTACCCATTAATTGAGCATAAGCACCTGCTGAACGGATCATTTGACCGCCTTTACCTGGCTTTAACTCGATATTGTGTACGATAGTACCCACTGGGATGTTTCTTAATTTCATTGCATTACCTGGTTTGATGTCAAGTCCGCTTTCAGCAGCACATACCACATCACCTACACTTAAACCTTTTGGTTGTAAGATGTATCTTTTTTCACCATCTCTATAAGAGATCAATGCAATACGACAATTTCTGTATGGATCATACTCGATTGCTTCAACTTTACCTTCAATACCAAATTTTCTTCTTTTAAAATCTATAATTCTGTAAAGTTTTTTAGCACCTGCTTCTTTATGACGACTTGTGATTCTACCATTATTGTTACGTCCTGCATGAGCTGGAAGTTTTACAAGTAATGAACGCACACTAGCTTTTGCTGTGATATCATCAGAACTTATACCTGTGATGTATCTTCTACTTGGAGTATATGGTTTATAAGTTTTAATTGCCATCTTACGCCTCCGAACTTTCTAAGCTCACACCTTCTGGTAGCTTAACATAGAATTTTTTAAAGCTATTTCTTTGACCTTCACGACCTCTAAAACGCTTTACTTTTCCATCCATTTTTAAAGAATTAATTCTTACTGGAGTTACACCAAAATATTCTCTTAAAACCTCTTTTAGACCATTTTTAGTCATTTTTGGAGAAGTTTGAATAACTACAACACCTTGCTCTTGAAGGTTTAAGCTTTTTTCAGTGTAAAGTATTGTTTTTATATCAGTAATATCTGCCATTTTAACCCTCTTTTACGATAGATTCAAGCGCTGCTTTTTCAATGATAACAGCATTAAATACAGATACTAAATAAGCATTTACTTCGCTAATATCTACTACATAGCAATTTGCTAAGTTTCTAAAAGCAAGAAGTGTTTTTTCATCTAGTAAATCTTTTACAATTAAAGCATCTTTTAAACCAAGCTTTTTAATAACTGCATTTGCATCTTTTGTTTTACCGCTTTCAATGCTTAAACTATCTACTGAGAATAATGCATTGTTTTGTGCTTTATCAGCCAATGCTCTTTCAAGCGCTAAGCGTTTTTGTTTTTTATTAACTTTTTGGAAATAATTACGATTGTTTGTAGGACCAAATGCCACAGCACCGCCAACCCAAACATTCGTTCTTGTTGAACCTGCTCTTGCACCACCACGACCTTTTTGTCTCCATGGTTTTTTACCACCACCGCTTACATCGCTTCTACCTTTAGTGTGAGCTGTATTTGCTCTAAGGCTAGCAAGATAAGATTTTACATATAAATAAAGGTTGTGAGGATTAACTTCTGCATATTTTGCTGGAAGATCGAGTTCACTAGCTTTTTCAAATTTATCATTTAAAACAGTTACTTTACTCATTTTGCAATCCTTATTTTACCCATAGCACCATTAAATCCTGGTACCGCACCTTTTACTACTAAGATGCCATTTTCTTCGTCAAACGAAACCACTTCATTTTTTACAGTAACTTTTGCATTACCATAATGACCTGCCATTTTCATACCTGGTTGAACACGACCTGGCCACTCGCGGTTACCGATTGAACCGTGGCGTCTGTGGAATCTTGAACCGTGACTTGCAGGACCTCCGGCAAATCCGTGTCTTTTAACAACCCCACTATAACCTCTACCTTTAGAATTAAAGCTTACCTTTAAAACTGTAGCTTCTTTTAAAGGGTTAAGATCGATATCGCCTGCTTCTGTATTTGCTACTTCTAAAGAAGCAAATCTATTATATTCAGCTGAAAGATTGTATTTTTTTTGCTGACCTGCAATGCATTTATTGTTTGCTTTGCCTTTTACATAAGCAACCAAAGCTTTTCCATTTTCTACTTCACATACTTTAGTTTGAACAAGTTTAAGTAAGGTTACAGGAATGCTTGGTGTGCTGATTGTTCTACTCATACCAATTTTTTCTACAATGTATTCCATATTCTATCCTTATTTACCCATAGCTCTTACTTCAACATTGACTTCAGGAGCCAAGTCAAGCTTAGTGAGTGAATCTACTGTATCTGGAGTAGCTGCTACAATATCAAGCATACGAGCATGAATTCTCATCTCAAATTGTTCACGCGAATCTTTATTGATGTGTGGAGATTTCAAAACTGTGTATCTTTTGATTTTTGTAGGCATTGGCACTGGACCTCTGATGTCAGCACCTGTTCTTTTAACAGCTTCTACAATTGCTGCAACTGTGCGATCTAGAACTCTGTGGTCATAAGCTTTTAGCTTAAGCCTGATTCTTTCCATATTTTTTCCTTTGTAAAGAACTCGTTAGATCCATAGAATCTAACCACCATATAAAATGATGTTGAGATTATATAAAAACATACTTTGCTATGTCAAGAAATTTGTATATTTTTTTTTATTTTTTTCCTTTTTAAAAGGATAAAAATTAAATTTTATAAATTTTATAATATTTTTTACTCATTAAGAAAATCTAAGAAAAAATATAGTATGATTTCAAAATCTAAAGGGGTATTAGCTCAGCTGGGAGAGCACAACGCTGGCAGCGTTGGGGTCAGCGGTTCGAACCCGCTATACTCCACCATTTAGTATAAAGAAATCTATGAAATCACTACAATTTTTTTACGATAACTACCCAAAAATTTCAAAATTTGATGAAAGAAAAATTCAAATTCAAACCCATAAAAACATCATCATAAAAGGTGGTTTTGCTAGCGGTAAGAAAAATTTGATTTTAAATTTTTTGTCCTTATATAAAAGCGAGAATATACTTTTTATTGACTGTGAAGACTTAAAATTTCAAGTAAGTGCTTTAGCAAATCTCAATTCTTTTTTAACCTACAACCCGCAAATTAAATTTTTAGCTTTATGTAATTTTGCTCATGATTTTGATTTTACTAGTTTAAAACATCTTAATTTGCAAATCATACTTAGCGTGTGTGATTTACATTTTCACTTAGATCATTTTGAAGAACTTTATTTAGATTACTTAGATTTTGAAGAGTTTTTAAGCCTAAACAAAAAATACGCCGATACCAAAACCATGGTAAGTTACTTTTTACACACAGGCCGCAATGTGATCTTAAGTCACAATGCTTACACAAACTCATCTTATCTCAAAAGTTTCTACACTCCACTAGAACTGACTATACTCAAACAAATCGCTCTAGAACTAGGAAGTGAACTTAGTGTTAATGAATTGCTAAAAACTTTAAAAACAACTATCAAAATTTCCAAAGATACTTTATATAAAAGCATAGAAAAATTAGAGTCAAATTTCACTTTATACTTTGTTAAAAACCTCGAAAAAAATTTAAAAAAAGTATATTTTTGGGATTTTTCACTCAAAAACTCCCTTAGTGTGCAAAAAGATTTTAGTGCTTTATTTGAAAATTTAGTTTTAAGTGAATTATTTAAATTTAAACAAGAAATTTTTTATACTAGATATTTTGATTTTTATATACCAAGTTTAAAAAATGCCTTTTTATGCTCACCTTTTAAAGATAAAGATTTGCTTACTTTAAAAGTAAAAAAAATACTTAGCAAAAATCAACTTGCACTTTCAACCATTTACATCATCACACTTTCACAAAGAGATGAGTTTTTTATAGAAGGCGTGCGTGTGATGATTTTACCTTTTGATGAGTGGGCTTTGGGAAATTAATCTAACTCATCAAGTTTATGTTGTTCAATGATAGACAAAATAAGCTTAGTATAGTTGCTTTTAATTTCTGAATATTTTTCTAAATGACTTGCTGCTTCTTTACCATCTAGTTTTTTATTTTGGCTGATGGCATTCCATCTCCATGCTCTTAGCTCTTTATAAGCATCGTGGCGATTTAAATTTAACAAATACGAATCTACACTTTCTTGCAAAGTATCAAAAATGCGAATTTTATGGGTTTTTCCTTCGCTTCTTTCTTTTGGGATCAAACCTTTTTCACCCCAAGTCCACTCGCCAAATAAATTATTTGCTTCTTTGGCAAATCGACTAGTACCAGTTGCACTTTCGATGATAGCTTGAGCTATGGCTAAAGATCTTGGTACTACTTGAATACGCACGCGATATTCATGCAAATCATATAAATTTTTCACACGGTATTTTTCTTTTAATAACCATAATTTTTTTATAGCATTAGGACTTAAAGATCTAAAATTATTTTTTAATGCTTCTTTGAAAAATGATTCTACAAATTCTTTTTCTTTTTTCACATCTTCAAATGAAACATCTAATAAAGCATTGATCTTTTTGATAAAGACTTCACGTTTTTCTTTTGGACTTAAAGCATAATAATGCGCATCAAACCCTGCTACAAATTCAGCATTTAAAAACAAAATGCTACTAAGTAAAATTATAATCAGCTTCAAAACAGCACTTCACCTTTCCTCTAAAAAATATTTGATCCTCTTCTAATCTAAAATATAAATTCTCATTGCTTTTTGGCTTTACCAAAACATCATCTCCTACTTTTTGGTTTAAATATGCCAAATAAAAACAAGCCCCCATGCCTGTGCCACAAGCTAAGGTTTCGTTCTCAACGCCTCTTTCATATGTTCTAACTCTTATAAATTCTTCATTTTCTATCTTAGCAAAATTCACATTTGCATTGTATTTTTTACGTACTTCTTTACATAAATTAACATCAAATTCATTCAAATCATCGACAAAAGTTACTATATGCGGAACTCCGGTATTACAGCCTTGCCAAATTCTACCTTTATACTCAAAAGCTTCTTTAACATCTTTAATTCCGCTTAATTTGATCTCTACCATATCATCATCGATAAAAGATTTTATAAGCCCTGCACCAGTTAAGAAATTTAAATACTGTGATTTTTTAAGATAGCGATGTGCAAAATGCGCCGCCGCACGAGAACCATTACCACACATACTTGCTTGGCTACCATCGCAGTTGTAAAATTCCCATTCAAAGTCATATCTATCGTGTGGCACTATCACAATAAGCCCATCAGCACCTATACCCTCATAGCGATTACAAAGAATTCTAGCTAACTCACTACGGTCTTTTTTTTCACTATCTGCAAAAACTACAAAATCATTTCCACTTGCACAATACTTATAAAATTTCATCCATTACCTTTAAAGTGTGTTTTAAAAAATTTAGCACATTTTCTTCAAAAATCATATAACTTGAGTTATTTTTTATCACAAAATCTGCTTTTTTTAACTTTTCTTCTATATCAAGTTGCAATTGAATTCTTTTTAAGGCTTGGTTTTTGTCTAAATTGTCTCTTTGCATAAGTCTTTGAAGCAAAAGTTCCTTTGGAGTGTAAATTAATATACTCTTTCCTAAACCATGATAGTGGTTGTTTTCGAAAAACAAAGGCAGTTCTATAAAAAAAGCTTTATTTTTTTGATCTAAAATTTGAGCTTGTTGCAAAACCACTTCTTTGATTTTAGGGTGCAAAAAATCTTCTAGCTTTTTTTTAGCATTTAAGTCATTAAAAACGATAGAACCTAGCTTTTTTCTATCTATCTTTCCTGTTGTGATTAAATCATCATTGTGAAACATTTTAGCGATAGAGTTAGCATGTGTGTTTAAAAGTTCATGTGCTATTGTATCAGCACTTAAGGTTTCAAAGCCTAAATTTTGGACTATTTTGATAAAACTTGACTTTCCACCTGCTATGCTTGAAGTTACAAAATAAGCATTTTGCATAATTTAACCTTAAAATATTTTTAGTTAAAATACCTTTTAAATTCTTAAAGGAAGATAAATGAATATAAGCTATGAAGATGCGGGTGTAAGTATAGATAATGGCAATGCTTTTGTAGAAGCGATCAAGCCTTTAGTAAAAGAAACTTTTAATGAAAATGTTTTGGGTGGCATAGGCTCTTTTTCGGGTGCTTTTGCTATGCCAAGTGGGTTTAAAAACCCTGTTATGTTGGCAGCAACTGATGGAGTAGGCACAAAGTTGCGTCTTGCTATTGATAGTCAAAAATTTGACACCATAGGTGAAGACTTAGTGGCAATGTGTGTAAATGACTTGATTTGTAATTTTGCTACACCTTTGTTCTTTTTAGATTACTATGCAACTGCAAAACTTGATGTAGAAGTAGCTAAAAAAGTTGTAGCAGGGATTGCTAATGGTTGTAAAAAGGCAAATTGCGCTCTAATAGGCGGAGAAACTGCTGAAATGCCAGGAATGTACCATAGCAATGATTTTGACCTAGCAGGTTTTTCAGTAGGTATGGCCGAAAAAGATGAGATCGATAGAAGAAGTTTTGTCAAAAACGGAGATATTTTATTAGCCCTACCTAGTAGCGGACTTCATTCTAATGGATATTCTTTGGCTAGAAAAGTACTATTTGAAGCCCAAAAGCTAAAATTTGACGATAAAATAGATGGTAAAAATTTAATCGATGTTTTACTTGAACCTACAAGAATTTATGTAAAAGACTTTTTAAAATTAAAACCATTTATCAATGCACTAGCTCATATTACAGGTGGTGGATTAGTGGAAAATTTACCAAGAGTTTTTCCAAAAGGAATAGGCGCGATCATTAGAAAACATCATTTAAAAACCCCTGAAATTTTCTACCAAATAGGACAAAGCGTAGAAGAAGCTGAAATGTATAGAAGCTTTAATATGGGCGTGGGCTTAGTCATGGTAGTAGATCCTGCAAATGTGAGTAAAGTTTTAGAAAATTCAGATGCTTATGTTATAGGCGAAGTTGTATTAAACGAGGGAGTGATTTTAGAATAACCCAACTCCCCAGAGTTTGCTAATAAGCATTAAGCTTTTTAGCTTAATGTTATTAGAGAGTTTGCCTAATAAGGAGTTTGGTATTTATATACCATTACACACTTGTATTCTTGATTAACGTGCTTT